>JAHDQA010000039.1 GCA_018434075.1 Tissierellaceae bacterium | reverse complement strand
GATGTTCCTTTGCTAAATTCAAGGAATTTATGTAACAACTACGAAGCATGACTTCTTCATTTTCTGAACCACCACTCCAAATGGGGCCAACAGTATGTATCACATATTTAGCCGGCAGTTTGTATCCCTTCGTTATTTTGGATTGACCTACTTCGCATCCTCCTAAAGATCGACATTCATCCAATAACGCAGAACCGGCGGCACGATGAATAGCGCCATCAACACCGCCTCCGCCCAGCAAAGAACGATTTGCAGCATTTACAATAGCGTCCACCTTTAGCTTTGTTATATCATTTCGTATAATTTCTAACGGCATTAAGTTCCTCCCATCGCAAATTTGTTTTATTGAAAAACTGCTTCAAATATACTAAGTAATGCATTCTTAAACATTGCCATCTATATCTTCTGCACTTTTATCAATCCAGTTTTCACCGGCATACTCTCCAATTTGTTTTGCCAATTTTGCAACATATGCAGCAGCATTTTCCTCTGTGGCATACCAAATCATAGATTGTCCAAAACCATAGGTTCGTTTTTTTGCAGTAGGTGCATCCCAAATATACCGATGTCGTTCGCCTTGAGGGAGCAACACGCAATTTTCTTTATTCGCAAGCACATTAAATTCTTGATTGTATCCGCTATCAAATTCAGCATTTTGATAGGTTCTATATACGGTAGCATCCTGATACCATCCGATAATAGAGGTTTCATTCAAATCTGTTGTTGCACACCAAACGACCAAAACACCATCTACACAGTCATCTTTTTTTAAAAGCTCACAGCCATCTATTTTTTCAATATGTAGATCATTGCGTTTAGTTTTTGATGTGGTTTTCGTTTCTACAAAACCAAGGCAGTAATCCTGCCCATCATCCAATTGAACCGGCGCAAAATTGTATTGTTCATTGCCAAATCCATTTTCATTTACATAACTTCCACCGTTATATGGGACATCCTTTTGGCTTGCTCCCTTATAATATTTCATTGAGGAAATCTTACAAAATAGTACTTTCATTCATATCACCTCTATATGCAACTATAGTATAAAACCATACAAATTCCATAATACTTTGAGTTTACCTTTCCGAATGTGGTGCAAGCCACTTTAATAGGTAAGGCCGATCATTATTTTGTGGAACCTCAAACCATTCAGAACATAAAAAATATTTCTTTCCATGCACTGTAATTGGTGCGGAATAGTATCTTGCTGGGTGCATGCCGTTTGTCCCTTCACTTAGCATTAGCAATGGGTATTGAATATCAAAAGTTTCTTTTGAATACTCCTTGGTTTGCATTAACTTTATTTCTTCTTCGGATACCATTCCATCTTCCAGTAGTTGTCTCAGTTCCGTGCGTACGATAGCCCCAATTTTCATTTCATTAAAACGGTCAGCACCAGTCATCTTCTCTATAGAATCTGTCAGGTAAGCGTCATTTTTCGGTTTCCGTGACATACCTGTAACCCTTGTACGCTTATCTGCAAAAAGATTATACATCTGTAGGCTACGCATAAATAATTCCGAAGTATCAGCCACATCATCTAAAATATCAACCACCGGCTCTAATATCTTACTCTTGAAATCCTCGTTACAAATAATTCGTACATGAAAATCCATGCCAGCTTCTTTAAGCAAACTTTCTATCTCCGGTAAGATCTTTTCTAAATCTGCATACACCGCCGGATTAATTTTAGGAGATGCAAACACGATGGTACCAGCTGTTAACCCCAGATATCCATAGGTACACATGGCTGTACGCAAACACTTCTTAATCACCCTTGCAACTGTTTCATCTCTGGAACCATAATTTAGTCCAGACTCATGAAATGCCACATCTACAGCATGTACTTTTATTTCATCTTTATCAAAGCTCATTCCTATTACATCGACCTCTGCCTGTGCAATTATTTGAAATACACTGCTACTCCCTTTGTAAAGATCATATTGATAAAGCTGTTTGAAGCGTTCCTCTGACATAAATTTTAGCTTCTCTATCTGTTCTATGCCTTTCAGTTCCCATTTAGAGGAGGGCTTCCAGTTTGTCTGTACAATTTGGCATTCTTTTATATGTCGAAGCCATGATAGGATTAGAGATTCTCCCATTTCAATTTTCATTTAATCGCCTGATTACGGCTTCACCTCTCTTTCACAAAAAGTTTAGTCTAACACTGCTTTGGCAAGTTCCTTATATTCTTCCTTAACATACTCAGGACCAAGGATGCTAATTTTACCAGCAAATCCAAACACCCAGCCATAAAAGCGAGGACTTACTTGTATTTCTACGGTGGCTTTAAAGTGTGTACTTCCTAAAGTGTTTGTTTCAACCTGTTCGCCAAACTTGTCAACAATAACGCTCATAAGGTCGTTGGTACATTTCAACTCTATATCCTCACATTTACCATCAAACATTTCAAATACCTGATTGGCATAAACAGAAGGATCAAAATCGTCCGGGCTTGGCACTGCATCTACTGTAGTAACCTCCGGCTTTTCAATACGATCAATTCTAAAGGTGGCAATCTTTTTATGCTTTTTGCTGTATCCCACCACATAGTAGCGATCATCACTCCAAAAGGTTGTTAAGGGGCAAAGCTCGTACAAATATCCACGATTTTTGTACACAAGTTTTTTGTCTGGATTGTATTCCAAATATTTAAACTCCATCCACTTCCTCGTGCGAATAGCCTCTTGAATTTTATCAACAGTATAATAAATTTGCTCGTTTCCCGGTTTTATAATTCGTTCTGTATAAACCTCTCGTTGTAATTCTTCACATAGCTTTTTGCTCGTCAACTTCCCAATTTTATCTATCAACTGCTTACTCTTCTTAGTTGTTATAAATTTAGAGGAAGCAACGGCATCTACAAGCATTTTAAGTTCTGGAAGTTCAAGTTGCCGGTCTCCAATAAAATATTTGTTTGGAGAGGAACGGACAGTAATAACATCTATTCCAGCCTCAACCATTAAAGCAACGTCTGCATTGATGGTTGTGCGGTGTATTTTAATGCCTTCAGACTCCAAATATTCCATAAGTTCTGTAGAGGAAACCGGATGCGACTCATCGGAATTCTCATGTAGATATTTTAGAAGGTACAGGATTCTTGATTTCTTTTCCATTTGCTTCACCTCCACTTGTTTGATTTCTGACTATATAACCTTATAAATATTTTTTAAAATTTTCCGCTTGCTCCAAAACCTCTTTATAAACATCATCAATGGTGACTGGCGGATATCCATACTCATCAAGCAGTATGATTAAATCCACTTGTAGATTAGCCTTGATATCTTCTCTGGTTGACCAATCGGTATATCGTGCTTTATCATCAACAATTGCTTTAATTTTCTGCGAAAGCTCCTTCATTTTTTCATCAGGATATTCAAACTCATATTTTCTGGCAACGGCTTTCAAGATGTCATAAAACGCCTTTTCCTCATAATCAATCCCCATGCTTTTGAAAGAGTCTTTTTCTACTTTCAATTCCTGTAAAAGTGTAGTCAGTTGCTCTGCAATATCATCAAGTACTTCATTTGCATAGGCTTCATCCCTACGGCGGTTATTATAATCATCAACTATTTTTTTCAGCCGTTCAGCAAATTCAACGCCCATAATTTTATTCACTTTTTTAAATTCTTCAATTGCCTGAGAAAGAAGTCTTTGAAGTATTTTAACCTTGGTGTTTGGCAGTTGTATTGCATTGATTTTATCCATATACTCATCGCTAAAAATATCAATGGAAATATGTTTACCGGTTTCAAACAGTTCTTCTATCCCATCTGATTGGATTGCTCCTTCAAGCAATTTTCGCACCCGAGCATTCATCTGTGCTATATCAGGGGCATCGCCTTTTGTAAGTTTAAATAAAACAGATCGTACAGCAATGTAGAAGTGGATATAGTCCTTATCCTTATCAGAGAAGGCATCACTGGCACTGCAAAGATTAAATGCTTGCTTCATTCTTTTCACTGCTGCCATAAATCTAAGTTCCAGTTCTTCCGAGAGCTGAACATATTCAGTGGCACGATTCAGGCATTCAAGCTGCGCTTTCGGTGAGCCATAGAAAAAATCATGACTATTGAAATTATGAAACATCTGCGAGAGAACCTCCAGCTGGTCTTTAACAATAGTTATTGATTGCTCAACCCCCTCAAACTCCTCTGTCTCAAAGTTTGTATATTTCGCAAGAGCCTTGTTCATGTTATTTTTAATGCCGATGTAATCTACAATTAATCCCTTATCCTTGCCCTCATAAACTCTGTTGACGCGCGAAATGGTCTGTATGAGAGTATGCTGCTGGATAGGCTTGTCAATATAAATTGTATCAAGGCAGGGCACATCAAAACCGGTTAGCCACATATCAACAACAATAGCGATTTTAAAATTTGAGTGTATTTGCTTAAACTGGCGATCAAGCTCTTTTCTGTCATCTTTTGTACCAAGCATATTATAAAGATTTTCTTCATCATCTTTGTTTCGAGTCATTACCATCTTTATCATTTCTATAGGCTTTAACTCTTTTTTCTCTTTATCAGTCAATTCCACGCCATCTGGGCAAACTTTTTTCTCTGCCCACTGAGGCCGCATTTCAATAATTATTTTATACAAGTCATAAGCAATATACCGGTTTGAGCAGACAAACATTGCCTTTCCTGCAACAGTTGCCCCTTCTTCTACACGGGTCTCATAGTGGTTTATAAAATCTTTAGCAACTTCCCTAAGTCTGTCAGGGTCTCCAATAATAACATTGAGCTTTGCAACAGTTTTTTGACTTTCCTCAATTTGATATTCGTTGGCACCTTCCAGTTCACACTGAGCATAGTAATCTTCTATCTCTTTGACCTTGGCCTGGTCAAGTGTTACCCTGGCAGCTCTACCATCATAAACAAGGTTAACTGTAATGCCATCCTTAACTGACTCAGTCATTGTATAAGCATCCACAATCGCCCCAAACACTTCAATAGTTCCGTCAACAGGCGTGCCGGTAAATCCAACATAAGTTGCATTGGGAAGAGAATCATGCAAATATTTAGCAAAACCGTATTTTCGTTCGACACCCTTGTCAGTAACTCGCACCTTTTGATCAAGGTTAATTTGTGAACGATGGGCTTCATCAGAAATACAAATAATGTTATATCGATCCGTTAAAAGTTCTGTATCTTCGGTAAACTTCTGAATCGTTGTCAGGTAAACACCACCGCTTTCTCTTCCTTGTAGCTCCTCCCTTAAAGTTTCACGGGAATCAATGCTCACAACAGTGTTGTCTCCTATATATGTTTTTGATGCGACAAATTGTTTTGAAAGTTGGTCATCAAGATCTGTTCTGTCTGTTATCAGCAAAATTGTGGGGCTATTAAAGTGCGTGCTTTTCATAAGCAGACGAGTTAAAAACAGCATCGTGAAACTCTTGCCGCATCCAGTAGCACCAAAATAAGTACCACCCTTACCGTCGCCTTCAGGGCGCATATGTTCTTTAATATTCTCAAAAAGCTTTGAAGCAGCAAAGTACTGAGGATAACGACATACTACCTTTACATCCCTATCAGAGCTGTCAGGGAAATAAATGAAATCCTTAACCACTTCAAGTAAGCGGTCTTTTTTGAATAAGCCTTTAACCATGGTTACAAGGGAACTGATACCATCAAGCTCCTTATCATCATGGTTAATTTTTCTCCATGCATAAAAAAAGTCATATGGTGCAAAAAATGAACCGTACTTGTTGTTTGCTCCATCGCTGATTACAATAAATGCGTTATATTTGAATAGTTCGGGAATATCTCGCTTGTACCTAACCGTCAGTTGGGTATAAGCATCCATAATTGTTGTGTTTTCTTTCACCGCACTTTTGAATTCAAGTACAACCAAAGGAATTCCGTTAACATACACAATACTGTCAGGAATGCGTCTCTGGCCGCCCACACCCTCAATTTCAAATTGATTTACAACTTTAAAATTGTTATTTTTGCTGTCATTAAAATCAATAAGCTCAATATAAATATCCTTTTTACTTCGATCTTCACGGTTGAAAATGAAGCCATCACAAATCATTTTAAGTGCAGTTTTATTCGCCTCATAAATGGTTCCAGAGATATTACGCAAAGACAGAATAATACTTTCAACCTCGCTTTTTGTAATATCCTCTTTCGCATATTTAGACACAAGAAAATCCCTGAGGTCATCAATCAGTAGCACCTCAGTCCGTTCCCTATGTATTTGTTCACCAGTCAGATGAATATAATTTTCATCTTGCAACAGCTCCATGATGGATAATTCCAATGCACTTTCGTTGAAATTTATCATTGCGTCCTCTCTTTCTGAAAGACAAGCTCTCTGATTTTTTATTTCTTTGTAAATTTACCAATTTCCTTTAGCCCTGGAACAAGTGCTATCGCTGCCAGAGCTATCCCGCCAACAGTCGTGCCTGCTTCCCGTACTTTTTTAGCTCTTTCCCTGCGACATTTGTCGCAGTATTTGCCTTTATTGTTGCTTGGCAGTTCACAAGCACATGCTTTATTCTTGCAATATTTAATAATCGGTATTTCTGTATTACCTGCTTTTTTAATCTTCTTTGCCTTCATCTTCGACACCACCTATCAGCATATTTGCTATATGATATTCAAGTTGTTTTGTCTCATCAAATGTTGTAATTCTACTTGCAATCATTGAAAATTCATCAACAACCCCAATTTGTTTAGTTACTAAGTTCCCATTTAATAGTAGCAAGGTATCTCTTTTATCCAGCTTGTTTTCTGTTATAAAGTCCCTAAACTGTACCAAGCATTCTTTGCTTGACTCATATTCACCTAACATCGCATAACCTTCGCATTCGATTTGGACGGCATTTGTGATTGAAATCAATGCCTGAAAAGAATCAGCTGCTTTTATATCAATATCTCTTTGTCCTTTAAAATCAACAAGAAGTTGACCAAACGACTTTTGTGAGTGTTCTGAAATATCCTGCAAATTATGTGCAAAATTTTTCATTAACACTCGCTTAGAATCCGTAGCGGAATTCACCACATTCAATACTGCAACCTCTCTTAATTTTGTGTTCTGTATTCTGCGAGCCTGCAACAACTTATCTCTTGAACTCTCTGCCATAGCAATACGGTCATTTTGCAGCTCTATGTGTATTTGTTTTATCGCATCTCCTACATACTCAATCTCATCTAAAATCTGAGCCATTGCCGCATGAGTATTTAGATGTCCAAGTGACTGTGCTATATCCGGTGTAAGCTTCAATTCTTCAAGTCGTACTTGTTTGACAATGCCTGAAGCATCCCTAATTGTTGGAAGTATTTCTCCATTTTTATCAATCGAGAACCTATACAAACCTTTATTAATCATTTCTTTAACATAGGCATCCATATCGGCAACTAAAACAGTTTCCTTTGAAGCCATAGATTGTATAGTATCGGCTAAAGAAGGGAATACCGTTCTAATATTTCTCCAGCTTCCAAAATATTGCATAAGACTTTTATTGTCCTCATTTGATATAACGCTAAGATTTCCCTTATTTGGATTCCATTCCGCAATATCATATTGAAAGTTTGGAATTACCTCAAACTTATCCTGCACGCTTATAGGCAAGGAAGGGTTATCACTAACATATCCGCAATGGGGACATGTTGTAGCTTTATTTGAAATTTTTGTGCCACATTCAGGACAAAGTATTAAACTCATATTAGTTTCCTCCTTTTTCTTGCCTATAAATGATAATTTAGCAGCTTGACAGCGTTGACAAAAGCACTTCCTGCATAGCTTCTAATTTGTGTATTTCTTGAGTATTCAGTTTAATGGCGTTATATAACGGTTGCACACGATTATCGAAGCATATAAGGGTATTGTCATCCGGGATTGCAAGCTCCATAGAGTGAATAATTTCTGATGACATACTTGGCACAGCTGAACCAGTATCCATTCCTGCGAGGTCTTTGCTCTTGACAAAATAGTAGATGAACTTTGCTGCAAATGGTTTTGAGATCTCAGTATAGAACATTGTATCTACAGACCAGAAGGGTTCGTCTACATACATTACATTGCTGAGAGTACCTTTTCTGGGTATTAGGACAGAAGTTTTATTATATAGAGCTTTTGAAACAAAGCGCATAATGCCGCCTGAACCGTATAACGGAATCTTCCCATTTGCTAAGTGCTTATGGTCTTTTCCGTATTTAACGGATAACAATTCGTTTAGGGTTCCTATATGCCAAGCATTATTAACATTATTGCAAAACATTTCTCTATATAAGAAGTATGCTTGTGCCTCTAAATTATCATTTATCTTTCTTTTCAGCTCTATCCTATCGCTGATTATGTTATATGCCTTTACTATATCTTTTTGTTTGTCAATATGGGGAACAGGTAGCTCTACTTGGCAAAGCTCATCCCAATCAAAAATCTCCCTGACACTTCCATGGGATTTGTACCTTGCATAACGGTCAAACTCTGGCCTCGAAAACCAAAGCATAAGGTATTGGGGGTCTAACTGCTTTATATCTGTAACTTTGAAAACAGAATAAGAGCTAGATATTATGCAATCATCTTCATTTAAGAACGCTATAGATACCTTCTCACCATTACGTGATGTAACCGGACCATAAGCGAACTGTCCTGTTCGAACAATTTTATAATTTGATAGATCCGTTCCAATTATATTGGCGATAGATGTAATAAACCTTTTACTGATGCTCACACCTAAAAGGTTGTTTATAGATAAGTCTTTGTTACGCTCATCAACTGGCTCTATATAATCGCCTAATACTTTGTAATTGTCTTTCACTTAGCCACCTCATCCGATATATTTTCTGTGAGCAATCTTAACATTGCTCTGTTTAACCATTGCATATTGTAAAGTTGTATCTATTTTTTGATGCCCTAATAATTGTTGTAATTGCTCTATGGGCATACCTTTGTCTATAGCTGTTGTTGCAAGCGTCCTCCTGAATTTATGTGGGTGAACCTTTGGAATGTTCAGACGCTTTCCGAGATTACGCAGCCTAACCTCGACACCGCTGATCTGCAATCTATTGTGTGGCGCTATTAACGAAACAAATAGGGCAGGATTGTCATCCG
>JAHDQA010000020.1 GCA_018434075.1 Tissierellaceae bacterium | reverse complement strand
AAAGGCATATAATTGCGTAAGGAGAAATTATGTGCTTATGACAAAGAAAGAACTAAAAGAATTATACATAGTATATATATGAACAAAGAGACAAGTCCACATTTATTTGACTTGTCTCTTTATTAGTTTAGATAAATTAATAGGGAGTTTTTAATTATTTTGCGTTGTTAATCGCTTCTTCTACTACTTCCAAATAATCAGTTACATGAATTGTCACGCTTGAAACTAGATCTTCTTCAGCAGGTTTTCCTTCTTCTAATTTCATAGCTTTTATTTCATCTAAGCTCTTGCCTTTCATCCATTCTGCTAGAGCTTGGGCTTGTTCATACCATTCTTTCCCTATCGGTGATACTTTGCCCATTCCATATTCTTCTTTTAATTCATTCTTTGTCTTTAATTCAGCAGTTTTATCAATTGCTACTTTTCCATCTGCGTCAAATGGAATTACTACTTGTGCTGTGTCAATAATAGCACCTGCAACTTTTCCGTCAGCATCTAACGCTACAGCTGATATCATAGTATCTATTTGTGCTTTTGCAGTCACTGGATTGCCATTAGCATCCGTTCCAGCACTAACTGATTTAGCAATTGATGTTTTAACTCCTAAGCCAACTTTTTCAGCTCCTGTTACATCTATAGCATTGTTCCATGCTTCTTCTACTGCTTTTAAGTATTCTCCTACGTCCATTGTTACGGATGAAGTAAGTTCAGGAACATTTGGTACTGTTGGATGCTCATCATCTCTTTTTGTAGTTTCCATTGAAACAATTTCTTCAACAGTCTTTCCTACCATCCACTCTTGTAATGCATCCATTTGTTCAAACCATTCTTTTCCTATTGACGATGCTTTAACCATTCCATAATCTGCTCCAAGATCTCTCTTTGTAGGTACTTCAGCATTTACATCGCTAGTTAATTGCATATTTTCATCAAATGCTACTTTTGTTTGAGCGGTATCAATATACACGCTTACTACTTTTCCATCTGCATCAAATCCAACTGCAGCTATCATTACGTCTGCTTGGCCAACTGGATTTACAGGATTTCCATTAGCATCTGTGCCTTTATCTTTTGATCTAGCTATTGAAATTACATGCCCTAAACCTAACTTTGTAATAGTGCCACCAGTTGTAGTTGTTTCTTCGCCTGTTTCAGGTGCAGTTGGTTCTGTTGGTGTTGCAGGTTCTTCTTTTGCACACCCAGCTAAAAGCGAGATAGACAAAGCTATCATAAGTACTATTGATAATATTCTTTTCATTCTCTTCCCCCCATAATTATGTTATATTTTGTCATTATTATAGCACATAACAAATATAACATCAATACATATTGATAAATAAATATTTATCAATATGTTAATAATACAGTTTTGTTTACTTTGTGATTATGTGATGCTTATATTGAAGCATCGAATGTCAATATAATATTTACAATTTCAATGACTCTTGTCATAAATACAATAGAAACAAACTATGAAAAAACTTTATTCAACTGTGACTGATTTAGCTAAATTTCTTGGTTTATCTACATCATTGCCCTTTAACAAAGCAGTATAATAAGAAATGAGTTGAGCTACGACAACTGAAATCAATGGCATAAATATATTGAAGCTCTCTTCTAGCAATACTACCTCATCGCATATTTCTTTTAGATCTTCATTCTTCTTTCTGGTCACTCCAACTACATAAGCTCCTCTTGCTTTTACTTCCTTTATATTCGAAACCATTTTATCATAAATCAAAGACTGAGTCGCAAAAGCAATCACAGGTGTACCTTCTTCTATTAGCGCAATACTACCATGCTTTAATTCTCCAGCTGGAAAAGCTTCAGTGTGGATATATGATATTTCTTTTAGTTTTAAAGCTCCTTCTAGAGCTGTGTAATAATCCAATCCTCTTCCTAAATAAAAAACTGATTGCTTGTCTTTTATTGTCTCACTTATATTTTTAGCTTTTTCATCGCATTCTGACAGCGTTATTTCTAATTTCTCAGGTAAAGACCTCAATTCATTTAATATTTCTTCGTAACATTCTAATTCAATTGTGTTTTTAAGTCTTCCAAAATGAAGTGCCATCAAGTAAAAAGCAACTAGTTGAGTTGTATAAGCTTTTGTCGAAGCAACAGCTATCTCTGGGCCTGCCCATGTATAAAATACGTCATCTGATTCCCTTGCAATAGAGCTGCCAACTACATTCGTTATAGATAAAATTCTAGCACCCTTTTCTTTAGCGTCCTTTAGTGCTTGAAGTGTATCGGCTGTTTCTCCTGATTGACTTACAATTACAACCAATGTGTTCTCATCTATATTGTGTTCACTGTATCTGAATTCAGACGCTATATCAGATATCGTATCTACTTTTAAAAATGTTTGAAATAAATATTTCCCTACAAGTCCTGCATGATATGCAGTGCCGCATGCCACGATGTATATTTTATTAATTCTATCCAAATCTTCTTTTGTGATGCTGATATTTTCTAATACTATATTGCCTTTTTCATCAATTCTTCTTTCTATAGTCTCCCTTATTGCAGAAGGTTGCTGATAAATTTCTTTAAGCATAAAATGTGCATATCCTTCTTTTGAAGCTGATTCAACATCCCAAGAAATTTCTTCTGTTCTCCTGTTCACTTTATTTCTTCCCTTGTCATATATTTCAAAGCCAGATTTTGTTATTCTTATAATGTCTTTATTATCTAAATAAACAACTTTTTTAGTGTACCTTAAAACAGCAGGTATGTCTGAAGCAACTATTGTCTCATTCTCTCCTACTCCAAGTATTAGTGGGCTTTCATTTCTGACTGCTACTATCTCATCGGGATTGTTTTCAGATACTATTGCTAATGCATATGCTCCTTTTAATCTATCTTCTGCTTTAAAAACAGCTCCCAGTAAATCGCCATTATAGAAATAATCTATCAAATGTGCAACTGCTTCAGTATCTGTATCTGAAATAAATTTATAGCCTTTCTTTTCTAATTCTTCTTTTATTTCTCTATAGTTTTCGATAATTCCATTATGTACAACAGCTATTGTACCGGTGCTATTCGTATGAGGATGAGAATTAATATCAGATGGTATTCCATGGGTAGCCCATCTAGTATGCCCTATGCCTACATGGCCATTTATCGGATCATTTTCTAGACTCTTTTCCAAATTTGAAAGTCTGCCTGACATTTTTCTTATTCTCAATTTGCCATTTTCAATTATACCTACTCCAGCAGAATCATATCCTCTGTATTCAAGTTTTTCCAATCCATCAAGTATGACTTCTTGAGCATTTCTATATCCTACATAGCCAACTATACCACACATTTATACCCCTCCTTTTTTAGAGAAAAAATTAACGTCCCAAAAGACGTTAATCATATTTAACTAAAGAATTTACATGATAGCCTTTAAGTTTATCTCTTCCTTTCAAATCTGTTAGCTCGATGACAAATTCAAGAGCTACCACTTCCCCACCGAATGACTCGATAAGCTTTGTAGCTGCAACTACAGTGCCAGCAGTTGCTAGCAAATCATCTATAATAGCTACTCTATCTCCTTTTTTAATAGCTTCTGTCTGTATTTCCAATGCCGCTGTCCCATATTCAAGATCATAATCGTATTTTGTTGTTTCTCCTGGAAGCTTGCCAGGTTTCCTTACTGGAATAAAACCAACACCTAATCCATAGGCTACTGCAGCTCCAAATAAAAATCCTCTTGCTTCTGGTCCAACAATATAATCTATTTGTTTGTCTTTTAAGTCTTCAATCATCAGGCTAACTGTTTCATGAAAAGCGTCTTTGTCTCTTGTCAATGTAGTAATGTCTTTAAAGCTTACACCTTTAATCGGAAAATCTTCAATCTCTCTGATCTTTGATTTTAAGTTCAAGTTACTTCCCCCTCGATTTTTATAGAAAGCAGTGCTTTCTGCAAATATTAGTTTACCACATTTAATATAAAAATAAAAACATTTTAGTGAATTTTATCGATTTCTGAAATCCTTCTTTTAATAGGATCAAACAGCTTCTCTTTGTCAATTCCAATCTCTTTTTTTGAGATTATATCTAAAGCGATTTTTGCTCCCATGTCCATGCCTTGGCATCCTGCCAATAAAATTATATCACCTTTTTGCGCTTCGTCTATTGCTTTTTTGATAGCGTCATACAGTGTGTCGTATATTTCTAATGGGATCCCTGCATTAGTAATTTCTTCTCTAAAAACTTCTTCCTCAATTGGCTTTACTTCATCTTTTTTTGTCACATTTCCAATGCTTCTAGTAGCAATCACTTTGTCTATGCCAAGTCTATCTTTCCACGATATCAAAGCTTTAGCATTTTCCTTATTGACAGTTGGCCCTCTATTTCCCCTGATTGCATAAACTATATGGAATCTATTTTTAGGCATATCGCTTATGCTCTCTAAAGTAGAGTTGATATTTTTCAAGTTAGCAAAGTGATCATCTATTATCAGATAGTCTCCCTCATAAATAAACTCAAATCGCCTTTCCACACCTTTAAATTCTTTTAATGTTTTTAATATAACTTCTTTCTCAATACCATAAGCGAGTGCAATGCAGATACTTGCCATAGCATTTTCTATTGAATGATATCCAGGAATATTTAATTCAACATCAAATACATCTTTGCTGATATTTGCATTTCTAAATTTAATATCTTCTTCTATATTAACTCTAAATCTTGCTCTGCCACCTACCAGTTCAATATTAACACATGAAACATCAGCTTTATTGCCGTTTATAGAGAAAGTGACTACATCAGCTTTTGTGTTGTATTTAAGCGATGCTATCATATCATAATCTACATTTAAAATCGCAACTGCTCCTTCTTTCGCGTTTTTTACTAGACTTGATTTTGCCATCCAATAATTTTTAAAACTCCCATGCTGATCAATATGCTCTCTAGCCAAATTTGCAAAAGACACTATATCATAATCCACATCATAAACTCTGTAAAGCTCCAGAGCAGAAGATGAAACTTCCATAACACATGTGTCTATGTTCTGTTTTTGCATCTCATAGAATCTCTCTTGCAAATCAAGGCTTTCTGGCGTCGTCAATTCTGCTATCTCAACTTTATCTCCTATTTTGTTCATTACACTTCCAATAAGCCCTGTTTTAATATTTGCATTCTTAAGTATGTTCTCCACTAGAAAAGATGTTGTAGTTTTTCCATTTGTTGCTGTTATTCCAATTACTTTCATCTTTTTAGTTGGAGAGTTATAGTAAATATCGCTTATCAAAGACAATGTTCTTCTTGAATTTTTAACCTTTATCTGCATAATATTTGTGTCAACAAATTCCTCCACTATTGCAGCTTTGGCGCCATTGTTCATAGCATCTTCAATGAATCTATGACCGTCAGTTATATATCCTTTTATTGCGACATATATTGAATTTTGAATTGCTTTCTTAGAATGATACACAATGGCTTGTATTTCAAAATCCTCATTGAAATTTTTTATCTCATAATGTTCTATTTGATGTACTAATTCTGAAATCAACATATCAACACCTACTTGATTATTTTATTTAATGCTTTTTTGATTAATATATAGGAATAATTAAAAGCTGGCAAGGGATCGGATATGCTCCAAATAGCAGGCGCTTTCTTCCTAAACAAGGACTTATAAACTTCTAACCTTGTGAGTTGACCATTTCTAATATAATCTCTTATAGCTAGTCTATCTTCAAAAAAATATCGGAATACATACCCTGTATCATAATCAACTACTTTTGGCGAAAGATTCTCGTTTATCATATCTTTGTATTGTATATAGGGGAAATTAAGCCCTGATTTATAGAGTAAATTATTCAAATTAGTAGTTCTAGTATTTATCTCAATTAAATAGTATCTACCTGTTTTCTCATCTTTTTTAAATTCAATTTCGCCAAAGCCCCTGTATCCTATTTTCTCAACAAATGGAATTCCTATATCTGCTAATTCCTTTACATATTTTTGCTCAGTATATACACTCGCTCCAAAATTAATTGGAAATTGCCTCAACTTTCTGCATGTAGTCCAATGAGTTACTTTCCCAGTCCTATTAACATAAAAATCAAAAGTGTACATATGATCGTCAAAGCCTGGGATTATTCTTTGAACAAATACTTCTATTTGTTTGTCTTTTGCTCTTTCTA
Source organism: Tissierellaceae bacterium (assembly GCA_018434075.1). Lineage (GTDB taxonomy): Bacteria > Bacillota > Clostridia > Tissierellales > Tissierellaceae > Soehngenia. Next base: position 18,016 of record JAHDQA010000020.1, on the reverse strand, counting down.
TAGAGTCTTCAAGTTCTTTGATATTTTTACAATAGAATATCTTTTTTCTAAATTCACTCACGAATTTGGGAGAATCTGTTGGTTTTACAATACAAGGAAATCCTATCATTTCGACAACTTTTTCTTTAAAATTTGGATCATCTATTTCAACAGTTTCCGGAACTAGCACATCATTTTGTTGGGCTAATTTAATCAGACTTTCTTTCTTCATTACTTCTGTCCATAAGCCTTGTTTCTCCATTGGAATTAAATAATATTCTTTCAATATGTTTAGATTTTCGTCTATGAACTCAGCATATGGGTCTGCAGATGGATATAAAATTGGCTTTTCTGATTCATTCTTTGCAATTTCAATAAGCTTATTTAGATAGGCTTCTTTTTCGGTCTTAAAATTAGGTACTATTATATGTTCATTAAGATACTTTGACTTAGCTCCATATGTATCATCATTAGTGTAATCTAGTGCAATGGTATATATTTTCTCCCTTCCTAAACATCTTATAATGCTCAGTCCTATATAATAATTTGTTCCTAAAACTACTGCCTTATTCATTTATGATTCATCCCCTAAAAACATTTCCCAAACAAATTATGTTTGGGATAGGTCAGATAACATTTCTTTTTGAAAAAACATAAAAACCCCTGCCATAATAAAAACATCTCCAATGCTCAATATCTTTGGCAGTGGATATGGCTTAGGAATAGTGATTATATCTGCAAGAAACACTAATTTCGTATTCTCATCTACCACAGTATGTATTATATCATATTCTCTTTCTTCAATCACTTCTTCGCTAACATTTAAGTCAGGTGGAAAATAAACTGGCATTTTCCCACCATTAGCCATTATAACTATAAAATTCAATATTATTCCTATTAAAAATAATTTCATATATATTTTTTTAACATTCATCAATGAAGCGCCTATCATCATAATATAACTTAATGTAATGACATAGTAAGAATAATTGCTTACAAACTTTTTAATTGTTAAAATGTCACTGTTGTTTAATAATCCCAGGAATCCTTGCATAAGAAAAGCAGCAATAAACAGAAAATACCCTTTGAAATTAACGTTAGCAAGATTATTAATCTTTCCACCTCTGATTTTTGCGATTGCAATTGATAAAAAGGAAGGTTCTATAAACATATTACACCATTTTATTTATCATATTTATAAAAACATCGACTAAACGCGGATCAAACTGCGTACCTGAGTATTTCCTCAGCTCTTCTATTGCCATTTCTTTAGTCAATGCTTTCCTATAAGGTCTATCTGTAGTCATGGCATCATATGAATCTGCTATCATCAAAATGCTCGCTTCAATAGGTATTTCTTCGCCTTTTAAGCCATCAGGATAACCTGTTCCATCGTATTTTTCATGGTGATGTCTCACTATTTTAGTTACATCTTGCAAAAAATTAACTTTTCCAATAATATCTGCGCCTATGCTAGGGTGCTTCATGATAGTTTCATATTCTTCTTTTGTCAATTTCCCTGCTTTATTTAATATTTCATCTTTTATCCCAATTTTGCCTATGTCATGAAGTATAGCGGCAGTCCTTATGTTTTCAATGCTATCAAAGGAAAGATGATAAGCTTTTGCAAGTCCCACTGCAAGTTCTTCAACTCTATTAGCATGTCCACTAGTATAAGAATCTTTAGCTTCAACAGCTTTATTTAGTGCTTCAATTGTAGATATGTATAAATTTCTCATATCAATATACAGTTTGAAAGAATACCTTGCAAGCAATAGTGGTCCAAAAAACAGTATTACCGCACCATACCCATAACTTAAAAAAGCTAGGGCTATTATTATTCCAATTGTACCCACAGCTATTGTGCTGATAAACGTGCCTCTAATGTTCCCCATCCATGTATTAGTTATTGATGTTCTAGTAGATAATCCTAAAAAGGCAGATATAAAAAATGTATTTGCTAACACACCTACAACAACAATAGCCAAAGTTGGAAATAGTGAAAATTCATTGATTTGGCCACCTAAATTGAGATATACCAATCCCATAATTCCTGAAACTAGAACACTTTGCGCTACATTAAATAACGTTTTATGTGGTTGTAAATTAAATAAATGCACATAACCTCTGCCTTCTATTTTAGGAAATCTAAATAATACTCCTAATGATGTAACAGTAGCAGCTAGCAATGGTCCTCCTACTATAACTGCAGCTACATTTATAGCATAGCCGACTGACACGCCAACAGCATTGTTAGGCATGGGTATCAGCAAAGATTCTACGGCGATGGACAATATCGTCCAAAACACAAATAAAGTCATATCTTCTACTCTGTAGTTTTTAAATATATACACATAAAGTCCTATTGATAGAATAGTCAATGCCGATAGGTAAATTTTTGTTTTTAAATTTAGTTTCATATAATCCTCCATATATAAAATGCCGGCTAGAAATTTACTAGATTAGTGTATAGTTTGCGCCTGCTGCTAATGCAAGTGCTAAAACGCTTAGCAATATAGTTGCGATCTTTTTCATCGAATATAGCCTCCTTCATAGAGTACTCTGCTTGTCCGCTAGTTAAGCATGCTATATTCGCTCCGCTATTTTTATTTTTCTTCGCTTCAATTTAGCCGGCATTTTAGGCTATTTTGTCAAGAATCTATTGATTGAATCTAAAGTAGCTTTTGCAACTGAAAGATAGTAATCGTTCTTTACCACACTCGAGCCAGACAAAATAATTTCTTGTCCATTAATCAAGCTGGAAACCAAAACTACTACTACTTGTACGCTTGCAATCATTATGCTCCTTATATCTTCTACGATGAATAAATCATTAATTCCAATAGAATCTTCTACTGCCATGACCGTTGCTTCAGCAAGCATCCTCTCAATATTTCTATTTGAGTTGATACCTGTTTTTAAGGCAACGAATTCCTCATCAGCTTTAAGGATGCTTACTTTAACATTGGCCTTGTTTCCAGATGTTTCTTTTGAAATTCCGTTTAATTTTAATCTAGGTTTTATCTTTCTGATATCTATATCATCTAATTGAGCAACGCTAATTTTTCTATGATCAATTCTATAATCAAAATTTGCCAATAAGACCGATTCTACATCTCTCGCAATTTGCTTAGGATTCCTTGCGCCATTGGAAACAATATGGATTTCTTCAATTTGACTTCCCTCTCCAATTATTATTTTACTTGAAATCACAGAATCGATTTGTTGTAAATTTTCTTCAATAATCTTATGATCCATATTATCCCCCACTGTTATGAATTTAGTGACAATTCACTATATATTGATAATACCATTTATCTATGTACTTTTCAATAAAAGTTATAAATAAAACTCCCATTTTATAAATGAGAGTCTTTATTGGATGATGACTTTCTTATATGAATTGTGTGAGGAACTATTATTTTCTTTATATTTCCCCCTTCAATATTTTCAAGCAATAGCTTAACAGCTTCTTCTCCTAAAGTATCGGCATGTATATCAACTGAAGTGATTGGTATCTGAAACTGTCGAGAAAGTATACTATTGTTAAAGCTTGCTACAGCTACTTCATCAGGTATTTCTATACCTCGTTCTAATAGATATCTAACCACACCAAAAGCAACTAGATCATCGGTTGCAAGTATTGCATCGGGATTTATCTTATTGTCAAATAAATACTTTGCATAAGTATATCCTGTTTTCTCATCAAAATCTCCAATGTAAATTAAATTCTCATCCACCTTATAGTTTACTTCATTAAGCGCCTTTTCATATCCTTTGATTCTATGGACAGTAGCTATCATATTTTTGTCCCCAGCTATAATGGATATTTTTTTTTTGCCTTCTTTTATCAAATGATTGGTCAGCTCATAAGAAGCGGTTATATTGTCATTGTCTACATGATTAAATATTTCATTAGCTTCTAATGGAGAACCTATTACACAAAAGGGAAAAGAAATTTCTTTTAGATACTTAATAGCTTTATCATCAACTCTGCTCGTCATCAAAATTACTCCATCAATTTTTGATGCGCTTATTAACTTCTTCATTGACTCAATTTCATCTTCTCCGCCTTGGAATGTCGCTAACAATACATCATAGGAATAAGCAGTAGCTCCTCTTACTATCCCTCTTAACGCTTCTTGAAAAAAGGGATTTAATAGCGTTTCCCCTGGTCTTATAGGCATAATTAGACCAATAGTATTAGATACGCTATTAGCTAAAGACCTTGCAATAGCATTAGGATAATAGCCCAGCTCTTTCATGCAGTGTTTTACCCTTTTTGCTGTTTCTTCACTGATTCTTGGGCTATTTGATATTACTCTTGATACTGTAGATGGTGAAACATTTGCCATCTTTGCAACATCTTTTATGGTAGTTCTCTTAATGCTTTGCACTCTATCTTCATCCTTTAATTAATTCTCATAGTCGTTTCTGTATCAAAAAAATGTATGGCATTTATATCAAATCCGAATTTGTGAACTTCTCCTTCATTGTATTCATAATGTCCTGGAGTAGATATGACTAAATCAGATCCATCAGACAATTTAGCATGTAATATTTTCTCTTTTCCTAGCATTTCAACAACTTCTATAGTAGCTGTGAATGTATCGCCAAATTCTCCTCCGCTTTCAAATCGCTCAGGTCTTATTCCAATTGAAACTCTTTTGCCCTCATATTTGGCTAAAGTCTTACCATCTTCTATTGAAGGAGTTAATACAATGGTTTCATTGTTCGAGATAAACTTGCCGCCTTTAAATACACCTTCTATAATATTCATTGTAGGTGAACCAATAAATTTTGCAACAAAAATATTATTGGGTTTATTGTAAAATTCATCAGGTTTTCCTACTTGCTGTATTTTGCCTTTGTCTAAAAGCACAATTTTTGTAGCCATAGTCATAGCCTCTGTTTGATCATGTGTTACATATATGGATGTTGTACCTAATTGTTTGTGAATTCTTACAAGCTCAACTCTCATGTGCTCTCTTAATTTAGCATCTAAGTTCGACAATGGTTCATCCATTAAAAACACCTTTGGATTTCTTACAATTGCCCTGCCCAATGCAACTCTTTGCCTTTGCCCTCCTGAAATGTCAGCAGGTTTAGCGTAAAGATAATCTTCAATTTGCAATAGCTGTGCAGCCGCTCTAACTCTTTCATCAATTATCTTTTTTTGTTCCTTACGCATTGTCAATGAAAATGCCATATTGTCATATACAGTCATATGTGGATACAAAGCGTATGACTGAAACACCATGGCTATGTCCCTATCCTTTGGTGGCACAGTGTTTACTCTACGTCCATCAAAAAGAAGATCTCCCTCAGTTATCGAGTTAAGTCCAGCTATCATTCTCAAAAGAGTAGTCTTTCCACAGCCAGAAGGACCCAATATTACACAAAAATCTTGATCATCAATCTCTAAATTTATATTTTTTAAAGTGAAATCTTCTCTTCCTTCGTATTTCTTGCCTATGTTTTTAAGTTCAACTTTCATCGCATAATCCTCCTATCCTTTTACAGAGCCGCTTGTTAACCCTGATACGAGTTGTTTTTGCAAAGCTATAAAAAGTATTACTATTGGTATAGCAGTTAATAATCCTCCTGCTGCAAAAGCAGGTTGATTCATTGTTCTAAAATCAGTTACAAGTGTATATAATCCAGCAGCTAAAGTATATGATTTTGGACTTGTTAAAAGTACTTTAGCCAATAAATAGTCCATAAATGGCCCGATAAACGACCAAAGAGCAATTATTGTCAACATAGGTCTCGCAATAGGCATAATGATCAGCCTATATACATTGAAATTAGAACATCCATCTATTTTAGCAGCATCATCTAATTCTGTTGATACCGAATCAATATATCCTTTCAATATGAAAGTGTTTGAGGCTATTGCTCCACCAGTGTAAATAAGAATCAACATCATCTGTCTGCTAAATTGAGGAATTATAGATGAAACTATTGAATGCATAGTAAAATAAGCGGTTATTCCTGCAAATGTAGGTATTGTTTGTATCAGCATGATCGCCATTAAAGATGCGTTTCTTCCTTTAAATCTATACCTTGAATACGCATATCCTGTAAAAGAAACCACTATTAGAGTCAGCAAAGCTGTAGTTCCTGCAATTATGAGGGTATTCTTAACCCAAGTTAAATAAAGTGTCTCCGTAAATAGATATTGAAAATGTCTAATAGAAAACTCAAAATTTGAGTTAGCCATTATATATTGTTGCTGTTTACCATTGAATGCCGACACAAACATTTGGAAAAGTGGCCACACAATAGCATAAACCCATGCGAATAATACAACATATGTTAAAAATATGCCTATTTTGCCAAATAAAGTCAGTGGAGGTTTGTCAGAAAGATATAGTTTTTCTTTGTTTTCTTTTTTTCTTGCCATTACAATCTTCCCTCCTTAAATTGCTTAGAGTTCCTAAATCCTATGAAAGTAAATATCATTAGACCCAATGATATAAACATCGTTATAGCTGCTCCAATAGCTTGGTATTGATTGTCCATTGTAAGTTTATAAATGTAGGAAATCAATATGTCGGATGAGCCAGCCAAATTTCCGTATTTAATAGGGTTGAAAGGTCCTCCTCCATTGAATAAGAATATGGCAGAGAAATTGTTGAAATTGAAGGTATACTGAGTGACAAGCAATGGTGCTGTTTGAAATAACACCAATGGCACTGTTATTCGTCTTATCTTATCCCAAGCAGTTGCCCCGTCCATATCAGCAGCTTCATATAAATCACCTGGAATTGCTTGAAGCACTCCTGTTGTAAGGATAAAAATGTATGAGCTACCAAGCCAGCCTTGCATCAATATCAATGCAATTCTTGTCAAAGTGGGATCATTTTTTATCTCAACCCTAAGTCCAGTTGCATTTTTAATTATTTCTGTCAGCACTCCTCCAGGCGCTACCATTATGCTAAAGAACATTATAGTAATAAACGCTGGAACTGCCCAAGGAAGTAAATATATAGTTCTGAAAAATCTCTTTCCTTTTATCCTTTCATTGTTTACTAATAATGCTAGCGCAAAACCAATTAATATGGCTAAAGTTGTCGCTGCTAATGTCCATATGACAGTCCAACCCAATATTTGCCAGAAAACTTTCCCTGCAAGACCCTGCCCCATTATAATCATTTTGTAATTGCTTAATCCAATCCAAGTAAACTTTGATTGATGCTGTGGATCCATGTTGGTAAAGGACAACAAGAAAGTGGTCATTATTGGAACAAGCACAATAAATACTATAATCAATAGCGCTGGTAATGACACAATATATGGGAATCCTTCTTCTGAAATTGTCGTTTTAGTTTCGAACCAATTGCTTGGTCTGATTCCCTTGATAGCGTTTTTCTCAACTTTATGGACATCAATAAACGATATTGCATATATCCCTATAGCGATAATTGAAAGAAATAATGCAACTATTCCCTCAATCATGAATATAATCGACTTGTGAATTCTTAGTCCACCTTCTGCCAAACTTATCAGTCCTGCTATGCCCTGTCCTTGATAATTCCCATATCCTAAAGCGTATGGTATAGCTATAAGATATATGAATAGAGTGCCTATCAAAAATAATAGCATTTTAATATACTGTTTATTCAACCCTTGCCCTAACCCCGGAACTAATAGGGTTAAATAAGAGTAATAAGGTATTGTTTTTTCTATTTCAACTGGTATTTTCCTTCTAAAATCCGAAATATCGGCTTCAAGAACCTTTAACATGGTTTTTAAATCTTTCTTAAGCTCATATTTCTTGGTTTTTATAAATTCATTGTTCGAAAATTTGATTGACTCTCTTTTTTTAATTTCCAAAACATTTTTGTATTTTCTCTTTAACTCCGTTAACGCATTTTCTTCAGCTTTTCTAGAAATTAAACCTTGTTTTCTCAAATTTTTAATTCTTAATTTTTCTTCCTTTAAAATTTCTTTCCGAGATTCTTTAAATTTTTTAAACTCTTTTCTAAAATCTTTTTCATCTAGGTTTTTCAATTCTTCTTTTTTAGCTAACGCAATGTTTAATTCATTTTGCCCTTCAACAAGAAATTCAATTATATTCGGCAAATGAATTGTATCTAAATTAGCTTTTTTATACTCAAATTCTGCTTCATAAGATAAATCGACATACTCACTATAAAAGTCCAGTTTTTTCTCGCTTTCAAATAGTCTTGTCTTAAGTTTCCTTAGTTTTCTGCTAGTCTTATCCGCTTTTAATTTATTATAATATTCTGTTCTCTTCTTCTTTAAATCATTTAAAAATTCATTCTCTTTTTTCTCGTAGTCTTTGAGAGAAATAATATATGGATGGTTGCGCTTATTTTTCTTTATTTCTCGTCTTTGCTTTTTAAGCATACTTTTTATATTATTGTCTTTCTCATTTTTAATTTTTTCATCAAGTAGCGCGAGTTCTAAGAGATATTTGTTTTTTCTTTCATAAGTATTACCAATGTTATCGTATAATAGAACATTGTATTTACCCATTTAATCACCGCCTTCACTCATAGTCTTCTTTCAGAGCTATAAATATATATGTATAAATAATTAAAACAACATACAATGACAATATTAAAAAATAAAACAATGAATTAAAATTCCTTTGTATAGCAGTAAATGAAAGACCTGCTATTTCAAGCAAAAGAAATACGTATACCAATGTTTTATTTATGTAAAACTTTGTTAGCGTCAAGAAAGCACCTATTCCTATTGATACAGGAAAAATGATTCTCAAAGCATATGATATTAAGTTGGCATTTAAATATTCAACAAAAGTGTCTTCGATAGGATATTGAGTTAAATTGTTCGATATCAGCCATTTGTTAAAAATTGTACTGTCTTTAATTGTTATCATCAATTCTATTGAAGACAGCAAAATGATAACAGAACAAAAAATAACTAATATGTAAAAATGTTTGTTTGATAAATGCTTCATAATATCCCTCTTTATTATTTAATACTCTGGGAATAGGTTCTATTCCCAGAGTATACTAAACTAGAAATTATTCATCATAGATTTAAATGCAGCTTGCATAATTGAATAAGCTTCTTCTGCGCTAGCAGGTTTTGTTGAAGACCATGATAATATACCGTTTTTCCAAGTATCCCATACTGATCCCCATTCAGTGAATAGTGGTCTTGCAGGAGCGTTGTTATATGATTCGATTACAGCAGAAATAACTTTTTTATCTACATCTGATAAATCTGAATTCATATATTCATCCACTTTTACATTTTCCATAATCTTTCCTGTTGCTTTGAAGAAATCAACAGCATATTCTGGGTTTAATACTTCTTCTATGAAAGCTTGTCCCAATGCCATTTTATTAGCATCGCCTTCATTTCTAGAATTTATTACCATTCCCCAGCCGCCTTTCCAGTGAGCCAAAGGATAACCCGCTACTGTAACTTTATTAATAGGCATGATGTCTAAGTCAGCGCCATTTCCAGCTAGTGCAGAAAGGCTTGCTGTTGACCATGGGCCTTCTAGTCTTATTGCAGTTTTGCCGCCTGTAGTAAATTCAGTATCCATGTATCCCCATGCAGCATCTGCGTCCCAAAGAGGAGTGCCATTTTCATTGTGTTGTTTCCAATAGTTGTATAATGCAGTGAATACAGCTTTTTGTTGATCGTTTAGTTCGCTGAAATCTTTTGTCATGTCTGAATATAAGTTTCCAGAATCGTCTTTACCTAATAGCTCAAGCCCTGCGGCATTTGTAAATGATACGCCAAACCAAGCATCAAATGCAGGAACTAACATGTCTTGATATCCTAATTCAGTAAATTCTATGCCCTTTGTCAAGTCTATGCCTAAGGTTTCAGCATTTTTAGTGTTGACAAAATTAATTAAAGTCTCAATATTCATAGGGAATGCTAAATATTCTCCGTCAATATTGAAGTTTCCGCCTAAACCTTCATCAAAATTTTCAAATCCGCCGATATTTTCAGCCATTTTTTTAGCATCTAAAGCTGCTAATGCTTCGTTTTGTGACAACCCATAAATTCTGTCAGCTGGTATTGCAAATACATCAGCTACATCTGGATTTGTAACATCAGTTGAATCCAAAACATCTAAGTGATCAAATGATGGAATCTCAATGAATTCAATAACTGCTTCTGGGTTCTTTTCGATAACTCTTTGAGCTGCCGCTTCATAATAAGGTTTCCAAGATGATTCAACTTGTACGCTTATTGTAGCTTTAATACCTTCATCCGGTGTGGTTGGCTCTTCTGTAGTTGGCTCATCCCCTCCATTTGAACATGCTGTAATTGATAGCGCTACTACTAACAACAATGCTAATAAAACTCTTTTCTTCATTTTTCCCCCTCCATTTTTTATGCATACGATTGCATAATATTTAAATATATAATTTAACTTCCGGGTCGTAGGTATTACGACCCATGAAGATTAAATTCTCTCTATTTGCCAAATTTCTTCAGCATATTCCGTAATAGTTCTATCTGAACTAAATTTACCCGAATTTGCGATATTTAACCATGCTTTCTTTGCAAAGCCCATTCTGTCTTTATATGCAATGTCTACTTTTTGTTGAGTTTCGCAGTAACTTTCAAAGTCTGCCAAAACAAAGTATACATCTGGCCTTTCCCAGCTAGTGCCATAAATCAAAGAATTGTAAATATCTTTGTAAGCACCGGTTGTATCTGTAAAAGTGCCATCGACTAAAGTGTCTACAACTCTTTTAAGTCTAGGATTGGTTTCATAAATTTGTCTAGGATCGTAATTAGGAGCTAATTTTTGAATTTCTTCAACTCGCAGCCCAAATATGAAATTATTTTCTTCTCCAGCTTCTTCAACGATCTCTATATTTGCACCATCATAGGTTCCAATAGTAGGTGCTCCATTTAGCATTAGCTTCATGTTTCCAGTACCTGATGCTTCTTTTCCTGCTGTCGATATTTGTTCTGATATATCCGCACTTGGCATTATTTTCTCTGCATAGGATACTCTGTAATCTTGGACAAATACGACTTTTATCTTCCCATTTATATCTTCATCGTTATTTATTAAATTGGCGATGTCATTTATATATTTAATTATCCCTTTTGCTCTAAAATAACCAGGGGCAGCTTTGCCACCAAAAATAAAAGTTCGAGGATATATATCTAACAATGGATTTTCTTTAAGCCTAAAGTAAAGATCCAAGATGTGAAAAGCGTTAAGAAGCTGCCTTTTATACTCATGTATTCTCTTAACTTGCACATCGTAAATAGAATCTGGAGAAATCTCAATTCCTTCAACTTTTTTGATGTATTCAGATAATTTTTCTTTTCTTATTTGCTTAATATTCAAAAATTCTTCTAAAACATTTTTATCATCTGCAAATTTTTCTAGTTCTTTTAATTTGCTTAAATCCGTTATCCAGCCATCTGAGTTCAATAAGCGTGTAATGAAATTTGATAATTCTGGATTAGCTTGCAACAACCATCTTCGCTGTGTTATCCCATTTGTCTTATTGTTGAATTTATAGGGGTATAATCTGTACCAGTCATTTAATTCTTTATTTATAAGTAAATCAGTGTGCAATTTTGCGACCCCATTGACTGATTTAGACCCATAGATCGCAAGCCACGCCATTCTTATGTTTCCATTGTGAATTATCTCATATTTATAAATTTCTTCATCTTTAATGCCTTTATTTTTAACTTCGTTTATTAACTTATCATTAATGCTTTTGATGATATCTAAAATGTTTGGCAGTAATTCTTCATAGTATTTAATTGGCCACTGTTCTAATGCTTCTGCCATTAGGGTGTGATTTGTATAGCCAAATGTCTTTTGCGCAATCTCAAAAGCTTCATCAAAAGTTATACCTTCATTTAACAAAAGTCGTATGAGTTCAGGTATAGCAACAGCTGGATGCGTGTCATTAAGCTGTATTGAATGGTATTTATAGAACTCGTGCAAATTGCCATTTTGTTTTTTGAACTTCCTTAGTAAATCTTGTAAAGAAGCCGAAACGAAGAAATATTCTTGTTTTAACCTTAATTTTTTACCTTCTTCAAATGAATCATTTGGGTATAAAACTTTAGCAATATTCTCAGCATCATTTTTAGCTTTTACTGCTAAGTCATAGTTCTGATCATTGAATGCCTTGAAGTCAAATTCGTCTAATGATTCCGCTTTCCAAAGTCTAAGGGTATTTATCAGTTTTTTATCATAGCCAATTACTGGATAGTCATAAGGCACAGCCTTAATGATGGTGTGGTCGAAATTCACATATACTGTTTCTTTAACTTTCCTAATCCCCCAAGGGTCACCGTATTTTGTCCAATTGTCAGCGACCTCTACTTGCTCTCCATTTATAAACTTCTGTTTGAACAATCCAAAATCGTACCTTATTCCATATCCATCTAGTGGATAACCCAAGGTGGCTGCTGAATCAAGAAAACACGCGGCAAGTCTACCTAGCCCTCCATTTCCCAAAGCAGGGTCTTGTTCTGATTCTTCAATCTCAGAATAGCTTATTCCCAAGTCATTCAAGATTCTATCCACTTCATCTTTTACTTTCAAATTAATTAAGTTGTTGTCTAAAAATCTTCCAAGCAAATATTCTGATGAAAAATAATATGCTCTTTTCTTCTTTTTTGTCTTCTCAATAGATTCGTTCCAGATAGGCAAAACTGTCTCCATAAGTGCTTTTGAGAGTGCTACGTATTTTTCGCTATCATCTAGGTCTTTAAAGCCACTTCCAAAAGTTGTTATTGAATATATCTCAATTCTCTTTTTCAAATCTTCGTGATTTATCAAATTATTCCCTCCTGTAAGTCCATGTTAGTTCTTTTATGGATGCAGCTAATTCATCTGTCAGCATAGACTTATCTATTCTCCATTTCCAGTTGTTTCCTAGAGTGGCAGGCGTATTCATCCTTGCCTCTTCACCAAGATTTAGAAAATCTTGCATTTGGCATACAGCTAGATAAGCGCCGGATGACCAAACCCCTCTGATAAGTCCCCAATTATAGCCTTCTGTTTCATCAAGTTTTAGATATTTTACTGCAAATTCCTTCTCTTCTAATGGCGCTGAATCAAACCAATCTTTCACAGTCTTGTTGTCATGAGTTCCTGTATAAAAAGTCGCATTTCTAATTAAATTATGTGGTAAATTTTCACTGTCTCCAACTGGGTCAAAAGCGAATTGCAATATCTTCATGCCTGGAAATCCAGTGTCTTCTATTAGTTTTATTACTTCTTCCGTTTGATAGCCTAAGTCTTCAGCAATTATGTCAAGATCCCCAAGCTCTTCTTTTATTTTATTAAATAGCTTTATTCCGGGTCCCTTTACCCATTGGCCATTTACTGCATCAGCTGAACCGTATGGAACTTCCCAATATGATTCAAAACCTCTGAAATGGTCAATCCTTAAAGTGTCAAACAAATTGAAACTGTGTCTTATTCTATCAACCCAAAATCTATATCCATCTTCTTCCATCCTTGCCCAATCGTATATTGGATTTCCCCAAAGTTGACCTTTGCTTGTAAATGCATCAGGCGGTACACCAGCTACCGTTTTAGGTGTTAGGTTCTCATCCAAATTAAAGTTATATGGATGTGCCCAAAGATCCGAACTGTCCTCTGAAACATATATTGGTAAGTCTCCAATTATTTTTATTCCTTTGCTGTTGACGTATTTCTTTAATTTATGCCATTGTTTTTCAAAATAATATTGAGTGAAAATCCAAAAGTAAATCTTGTCAGCATTGCTACTCTCAAAATCAAGAACTTCCTTACTATCGAACTGTCTGTATTCTTTAGGCCAATTAAGCCATGATTGGCCATCAAATTCATCTTTCAATGACATGAATAAAGCAAACTCTCTTAACCAAAATGTATTTTTTTCATAATATGAATCCAATTCTTGTTTGATGTCATTTTTTGCTCTATCATACGCTGTCCTTAACAACTTGTATTTCCCAATGTAAAGTTTCCCATAATCTACATAGTTGTTGTTATCGCCCAAATCTTCATTTTTAATTTCATCCATGGTCAGATAATTTAATTCAATAAATTCGCCTAAATCTATAAAATATGGATTTCCAGCAAAAGCAGAAAAACATTGATACGGACTATCTCCGAATCCAGTTACTCCTAAAGGCAATATCTGCCAATTTTTTTGTCCAGCTCTTTCCAAAAAATCTGCAAAAGCATATGCTTCCTTCCCAAAATCTCCAATTCCAAATTCACTTGGCAGAGATGAAATATGCATTAAAATCCCACTAGTTCTCTTCTTCAAGGTCTTACACCCACTTTCAATATCTTGTGCAACCGTTTGTACAATTTAGTAATAGTTTATCTTAAAATTCTTTTTTTGTAAAGAGTTTATTTAAGAATCCTATTGATCGGCATTAGCTTGCTAAAGCGAAACGAATTGTAAGTACTCCAGCAATATTTCATGAACGGGTGTTAGCTTTATATCATAGTATAGCTTTATATCACCCGATTCAGATAATTTTACGAATCTCAGTTAAAAATTAAAACTGTGTCATATGACACAGTTTTAATATCTTAAAATTGCAACTATAGGTTTTTCTACAGGGAGATTCTCTTTCTCCATTACATAAACTTTTCCGCCGTTAAACAATGTCTTTAAAGCTGTGAGATCAAATAGATCTGTACTTAATCCCGTCTCCTCATTTGTAACTTCAACTTCAAATTTCTCTTCATCGAATTTACCAAATAATTGATAGTCCTCTGCAACAAACAATATTTCAATATTACCAGTGTAGCTTAACTTAACTAGCTCTTTTGCATCTTCACATACTAATTGTGGATTTGCATTTTTTAATTCTAAAAATTTATTCTTGTCTTCATTTATCTTCGCTTCAATTAATTTAGAGTGTATTTCTAGAGCTTTTTCATGAATTTCTTTTGTTTGAACTCCTACAGGGCTTCCTTTAATGTATTCATTTAATATATTTTTGTATGAGCTAACTTCTTTATACATTGAATATATATATTCAACACTGTATATAATCAAAGGTTTCTTTGTATCTTCGATCAATTTGCATACTTCTTTATCAATATTTCTCAAAAAATTTGATATCTCAATTTTCTCAGTCTTGCTTAACTCATGAAGGCTGTGCATTCTCCCTCCAAAGCCTCCTCTTGCAGCTCCCTTTGGACTAGTAGCTTCTTGATGAAGCTCATTTCCCGGTACAAAGTTTTTAACAATTTCATCAATTTTAGGAGAATCTATTTTGTTGATTTCAAATGGAGTAGCTTCATACAAATTGACCTCTTCTTGACTAAGTGTCAAAATATAAAAATCTGTTAATTGTGTGAAATACTTTAATAGCGGTCTGATGTAAAACCTATTCGACACAATCGATAGTTCTTTAAATTTTACAGGGAGTGTGAAATAAGTAAAAAAGTCATCAGAAATAAATATTGCTAAACCATCTTCTTGATACTGCCAAAAAATTGTTTCGTCAACAAGCCTATAAGCAGGTTTTAGTAAGTTATCTATGTCTCTTTTTATATATCCTAAATTTGATAGTTTTTCTTCAACTTCATTAAGTCTATTTTTCAAAATAATTCTATTTTGGTTGACTTCGATGCCAGCTCTAAAAGTAGGCATATAAATGGATATCAATGTCTTACCCTCAAAATTGGATAAATTAATGATTGTATTAAGTTCTAGCTTTTTCATCAGCATCTCCCCCTTATTGTTTTGTAGTAAAAATCAAATGTCTTATATAATAATTACCACTTTTCATCGATTATAAACACCTATAATAAATATTGAACAAGAATGATAAATATGTTAGAATAACCCCATAGGGGTATAGGAGGTGTGATGTGAAAGAAAAATTGATGAGCGTATTATCTATATTCACCGGACTGTTTGCATCTCTTTGCTGAAGTGGGACGCTAATTTTAGCCACCCTAGGTCTAGGGTCAGTCGGAAGTGCATATTTCGCTAATTTAACTAAATTTAAACCATTATTTGTATTGTTAACAGGATTGTTAATTTATAAAGGTTATATTTCATTAGAAAAAAAGAATGCATCGAAATCTACTAAGCTTTTCTTTTATATATCATCAAGCTTAGCGATTCTAATGCTATATCTTCCAACTATTATAACTTTTTTAAATTAATCTTCTAGTTTTCTGTATAATGTTGCCAAACTTATGTCTAGCCTCTTGGCTAGATTTTTCTTTTCTTCGACACTATCCCCAATGAGTAGCATTTCTTTTTTTAAAAACTCTTTCTCGTATTCGCTAACTATTTGCTTTAAAGTTTTATCGCTTGCGAAATTATCTCTTTTTGAACTTATTTTCTTTAAAATCATATTCTCGTCTATCGTCTCGCCATTCTCGAATATAACACAGTATTCTATTATATTTTTTAACTCGCGAACATTCCCCGGGAAGGGATAATCCAAAAGCAATTTTTCTGCTTTTACTGTAAATCCCTTTATATTTTTTGAATATGCTTTATTAAAATTATCTAAAAAATATCTCGCTAACAAAAGAACATCATATCCTCTTTCTCTAAGAGGAGGTATATTTATCTGAATTATGTTTAGCCTATAGAAAAGATCTTCTCTAAACTCTTTCTTTTCTACTAGCAGTGATAAGTTCTTGTTTGTAGCGGCAATGATTCTAGGATTTGCTTTTATAACATTTGAAGAACCTATTCTCCTTATCTCTTTTTCCTCTAAAGCTCTCAATAACTTAACTTGAGTCGAGTACTTCAATTCACTTATCTCATCGAGTAAAAGCGTTCCATTTGTAGATACTTCAAAAATCCCTTTCTTGCCACTAGACAGTGCTCCTGTAAATGAACCTTTTTCATATCCAAACAATTCACTCTCAATTAAATTTTCGGAGATAGCTCCACAATTTATAGCCATATATATCTCTTTAGATCTATTACTTGAAAAATGTATAGCTTTAGCAAATACTTCTTTACCGGTGCCAGTTTGCCCATAAATCAACACTGGCACATCTACCTTTGCGCTTTCAATAGCTTGGAGTCTAGCTTGTCTTATGGCTTCGCTTTCTCCAACTATATCATCAAAAGTGGTGAACTCTCTATCTCTATTTGACTTCATAATGGAGTCTTTCATCTTTTTGAAGTCTTTAAACACTAAAACATGCCCTTTTCTTTCGCTGCTAAAATAAAATGTATTAATCTGAACCATATAATCGTTTCCATTTATGTATACAGGACCTAAGTCGCCACAAAAACCATCTGTGAGCTTATTTAATATTTTATCAGGTAAAATATCAGGTAGCTTGTAGGTTGATTCCTTTTTTAGTCCAAATTTTTTTACCACATAATCATTTGCACTTTGAATATTCAGATAGTTATCAGCGACAACAATTCCTTCATTTATTGAGTTAATAAGAGTTTTAAACTCTAAATATCTATATTCTAAGAGTTCAGCATAATCTCTTCTTTTTAAAATTTCCGCAATAATATCTCTAATTCTAATTTCTAAATTATAGAACCTGTTCTTGTTTTGAACAAAACTTTCCTTAGTCTTTTCATCAAATGCACAAAGCCCAATAACTCCGATTATCTTATTGTCGTATTTAATAGGCAAACACATCTCCACTAATTCGCTGCATTTACTTAGATTTTCACATTCTATGCAAAACTCATTTACTCTCGGGTCCACTATAAAATAGGTTTCTGCCGTCTTTAAACACTTATGAAACAATGAATTTACAGGTGCTTTTTCTCCAATAGTTCTCGCCAACACTCCAGTAGCAGCTACTCTATATAATTCATCATCAACTATTGCCATATCCACATTAGTTACATCGTGTAACGACTCAATTATTTCTTGAAGCTCTGATTTAATATCATGCAAAAGCGTCATATAATCACCTACTATCATTTATAATAGCAGATTATCATTTTTGAGAAATTTAAGCAATATCATTCCCTGAAAATAACGGATCCATCTTTAACTTCATCTACAATCACAAGTGATTCTAAATTAAAGCCTTTTTTTCTAATATTTTCTCCACCTTCTTGAAATCCTTTTT
>JAHDQA010000076.1 GCA_018434075.1 Tissierellaceae bacterium | reverse complement strand
GCACTGTACAATAATCACTACAAACTCTAATTTTTCAAAATGGCCAGATATATTTGGATCTCCAACTATTGCTAATGCCATTTTAGATAGACTTCTTCATCATAGCCATATAATATCTATAAAAGGTCCATCATACAGGATCCAATCTAAACTACAGTATTTAGATGATAATTCTATGAAGGATTCTGAAGTCTCTTAGGATATTTCTTGTACATAATTATTTTCCACTTTTCGTACATTCTTATCTTGACATTTACATAAAGTGTCATGCGCCGATACTATAGTGTCATATACCCTGTCTTTTTTTCTCTCTGTTGCATGCCTCTTTAAATCAAATACAGTGTTTATCTTTTGTTTCTGCATGCTAGATGCAAGCTAATAATCGCTGTGAATCATCTCTTTTTGTGCCATCTTCCGTCCTTATTTGCCCACTTCTACCTGGAACATATATCTGAAGGATTTCATCGCTTATAGCATAAAACAAACAAATCAGTAATGCTAGGATAAATACTTTATATCTACTTACACGACTACTTCTTATACCATTTACTACCAAAATAGCTAGAACTAATTAGGAGAAGAAATGTGCATTCTCCCTTATAATATGATTGACTCTCCCTACCTCGATATCTACACCGGGATCTACTTTCTCAACGGTTTCAACTATTATTTCAGTAATCCCTTTACTTAACTCATTAGATTCTGTTGCTGGCTTATGGGACAGATAAAATATCAGCGTCATCCATAAAATTACTAACACCCAAGTAAGTATCTTTCTTAGTTTCATCATCTGTCTTTACCCACCAATAACCTTAAACGCTCCATTGTTCAATCCCATTATCAAAATGTCAGCAAACAAGTTACCCAAAAATATAGCAGGAAATGCCCATTTAAATCTCATATCTAATAAGTTTTTGGTGCTTAGCACGGATTTTCCTATTTTTCACGATTTTTCTATTCTTCAAAGGCCTATTCTAGTTGAATATCTTAGATTACAAATAACTCATTAACTCAAGTGACATGCACCGAACTTTTAATTTTCTTTGACTATTTCTTTTTTTAACAACTGTGCCCATTGGAATTCCAATATTTTAATAAGTTAATATTCATTTGACATGCACGTGTACTTTTCCCTGATTCTACTAATGAGTTTCTTTAAGCCTACAATAGGTGATAATTTAATATAATTTATAATTAGTTACTTAGTCTTTCCAATCACTACCTCAATGATTTCACAAATAATCTTATCTTTTGTGTCTTTATCTTGAATTTTTTCTAATATTCTTTCACAATACAAATTATTATTATCTAATCTAATAAGCCTCATTGTTTCATGTGCATTCTTTCTCATCCTATCTTCTAATACAAAAAGCAATGATGACACTGCTTCAATAATAACACTTGATGATAAACTATGCCAATTAAGATCTTCAAAAATAACAGATTTAAATATTATTGCAATACCAATAACAACTCCAAAACAACTAATTACAAATGTTATATTAGCTTTTTTAAAAACTTTTGAGTAATATCCAATTAATATACTTTTTTCATTTTTTTCTTTATCCATTCTATACCATTTCCTTTTCTCAACTACCAATTTATATTTTCATTCTGTAAACTTAAATGAAAATTGAGGACTCCAAGCTCTCTATGGTACAATGTTCTTGCATAAAAACGAATACCTCCCAGAAAGGATGAAGTCCTCATGCAAAAAATTGTATCAATTAAATGTCCAAAGTGCAACAATAATCATTCATTGTTCGTAGCTAAACCAAATTCCATCCTACCTGCTTCTATGTTTAAACTTATTGGAAAACTGACTTTTAACGCATGCGTTATCCTTTGCATGTTATCAATACCACTCTTTCTATGTTTTATCTTGGAAAGAATTCTTTTAGAAATATTGCCTTGATCCTTAGGGTTGTTAATAATATTAAAGTTTCTCATACTACTATAAGCAATTGGTGTAAAAAGTTTGCACCTTTGTTTAATAACCTTGCTTTAGAGCTTATGCCAATGATGAATTTCAATTCCGATGAAAGACATGCTGATGAAACAGTGGTTAAGATCGCAGGTAAAAAATATTACATTTGGTTTGTTATTGATTCTGAAACCGCTTTGACTTAGGCTTTTATTTATCACCTTATAGAGATTCTGAGCATGCTTTCACTCTCTTTAATTCTGTTAAAAATTTAGATACTGTAAATTCTATTGTTAGTGATTGTTATAGTGCTTACAAAATGCCTATTAAGTCTGTATAAGGAGAAGAAATAATATCTTCTCAAGGCTTAATTTTGTTTTAATTTAGCCCAAATTTTTTTCAGAATATTCATCAAGTATCATCATCAATGTGAAATTAAATCTAGTGCAACACAATTTCATAAAACTTTATGATATTTTTCATATTTAGTTTACAAAGTCGGATTACATCTTTTTCTATATTACTTTGCATATTGCTACTATAAACAAGAATATCACCAATACAAGAGAAGCCATAAAACTCCACATTGATATTCTAATAAGCAATACTCTGCTATCATTCCCTTTTGCTTTACTTTTTTGAACTATTCCAAATAATTTAACATATTTTTTAAGTTGTTGTGATTTATTAACTACACTTTTCCAGTTGTCCTCAACATGCTTCTCAATTTCTCCTATATCCGGGAAGTCACAAATTTACGTCCTGTCACCAAACTTATTAAAAGAAACAATATAATTGATGATATTAACAGGAAAAAGAAAATTTGCGATAGACTTCCTCGATGATTAAATATAATTTCAACTAACATGAAAACTGAATCAGACATAAATGCAAATACAGTTTTCATATGACTAGATCGTTGAATTAATGAATCCTTAAGTTTAAGTTCCACTTCGTACTTTAAGATTCCAAGTTCTTTAAAGTTAGAATATAAAACTATTGCCTGTTTTTCTTGCCCATGCAACTCATCTTTTTTCCTGTTAAATTTTCCGTCTCTTCACCTGCCCCTACTATATTTATCATAGTTTTTAATGGTGGCTTTAGGATGCCTATGTAAAAATCACTTCTAGTTTATCAATCAAATCAAGAATTTGATTCTGACTATTCTTCAAATCGGCCACAAGTAGATCATATTCAGGATATTTCTTTTGTAATTCTTGAGGTGTTAACATATCGTTTTCCTCTTTCTCCAATTCAAGAGCATACCACTTCCTAAACTTTGCTTGCCACTTTGTCAAGTGGGGACGCATTCCAACATTCAAAACTTTATTCCCTAAATCTATTAGCTCCTTATTATTAGGTGTGGGTCTGACACTCATTAATAATTCCCTTATAGCCTGAAAAACCGAATACCATGAATCATATACTTCAGAAATCACATCATATTCTTCATCAAACTTTACTCCAATTTTTCTCGTCTTTAACTGCACAAACATCATGTAGGCAATGTCAATATTTTTCATGTTGACTTTAATAGTAACACTAAATGCATTGATATCAGTTATTCCGATAAATTTAGTTCGTTTCCTATTGCGGTATATTCCCCAAAAACCTACTATAATCATAAAGCCCAATAAAGGCATGCATAATTTGGAATTCAGGAATCCGTCAAAGGTATGTTGAAACCATTCGATAAATTCATACCATGGCATCACGAATTTCTCCTTCTCATTGGTGCACTCAAATCATAGTCATTTGTATATCTGTTATTGTATGCAATATCAATCAGCTGTTTAAAACCTTCTGGATTATTAATGATCCTTGAATAATCAACTACTGATATTTTTACATCTGTACTTTTTAAATTATCAACAATTCTACCTGGAAGGTATTCATATCTATCATAAGAGTTAATTGGTGACCACCTTATTTCTGGACCCAAGATAAACTTATCTTCATCACATATTGAAATTTGACTTCCTATAATAGATGGTAGATTAACAACCAGAATTCCTGATTTCTTGTTTTTTGCACCATTGTACATGCTAGAATATATTTCCCAATCAACATGCTTTCGATATTTAGTTTCAGTTCCAACAAGTACAATAGTAACTGAGCTGTCTCTCAAATAATCATCTCTGATTATTGTCCTAATTTGATGATCTGTTAACTCATCACTTATCTCACCAGTATTTACAGAAGCATCTTCAAAAATATTATACATCTGTGCCATACTGGATAACGCATTCTTATAATATTGATCATTTTTGTGATGATAACTGATAAATACTTTGTGCATTGGAATCATTGGACTAACCTCCTTCGTTTACTTTACACACTTCACCTGTTAATACAATATTCTGACATTTTTAGCTAAAAATAAAACGGGCAACTCCTGAGATCCTTAAAATTCCCGTTTTTATTAAATACTCTTTATTATAAATGAAGTTTATCACATCAACTCTCATATGGATCAGCACTTCCATCGCCCACTTTATAGCTCTCTAACCACCTTACCGTCTACCCACCCTGATCACCTTTATACATATATGAGGCTCTACAGTCTTTGATAATTAATGGGTTGAGAAACAAATATGTCAATGCATCACCAATAATTTAAACCCCTGTGTACATTTTTTCATAATAGTTCATGTAATCATGAGATAATATATTCTCAATCCATTCAGTATTATTTAAATACCATTCAATAGTTTCTTTCATCCCTTGTTCAAAAGTATAAGCAGGTTTCCAACCAAGTTCAGTTGTTATTTTTGTATTATCGATTGCATATCTTCTATCATGTCCCGGTCTATCTTTAACATATTTTATGAGATTGTTTGATTTTCCTAATGTACTAATGATCAATTTCACTATCTCAATATTTGCTTTCTCATTGTTTCCGCCAACATTATATATTTCTCCAATTCTTCCTCTATATAACACTGTTTCTATTGCGCTGCAGTGATCTTTCACATGCAACCAATCTCTTATTTGCATTCCATCGCCATAAACTGGCAATTCTTTATCGTTTAGACAATTTATTATCATCAGAGGTATCAATTTTTCAGGAAATTGATATGGTCCGTAATTATTGCTGCATCTTGTTATATTAATTGGTAAACCATATGTTTTATGGTATGCTCTTACTATTAGGTCGGCACTTGCTTTGGATGCTGAATAAGGACTATTTGGCAATAAAGGTAAATCTTCCCTAAACTTACCTTCCTTACCCAAAGCACCATATACTTCATCAGTGGAAACTTGCAAGTATTTCACATTATCAATGTATTCATCGCAATATTTATTATCTGGTCTAATTTTCCAATGTTTTATTGCTGCATCCAGCAGTACTTGTGCCCCCAAAATATTAGTGCTTAAGAATATTTGAGGATCTTCAATACTTCTATCTACATGAGATTCTGCAGCAAAATGAACAACTTTATTTATACTGAATTCATCAAAAATATTATCAACTAATTCTCTGTCTCTTACATCTCCTTTAATGAAAGTATAATTTTCATGATTCTCTATGCCTTTTAAATTTTCTAGATTACCAGCATATGTTAGCAAATCTAAATTAACTATGTAGCTATCTGGATGTTCTTGTAATATGTGCTTAATAAAATTACTTCCAATAAATCCTGCTCCACCAGTTACTAAAATCTTGTCCAAATTGTTTCTCCCTTCTTCAATCACTAATTAATGAAAGAATATATTTCCCGTATTCTGTTTTTTGATATTGTAATCCTATTTTTTTTAATTCTTCTTTAGAAATCCAGCCATTTTTAAAAGCTATTTCTTCTATACAAGCTACATACAAACCTGTTCTTTTTTGGATGGTTTTTACAAAATCAGAAGCATCTGCCAATCCATCATATGTTCCGGTGTCTAACCAAGCAAACCCTCGCCCTAATAACTCCACATTTAGTTTACCTTCAAATAAATAATCCCTATTTAGATCTGTAATTTCAAGTTCTCCTCGTGCAGACGGTTTAAGCTTCTTAGCTCTTTTTATTACTGTGCTATCATAAAAATAAAGACCTGGAATAGCATATTGAGATTTAGGCTTTTTTGGTTTTTCTTCTAAAGAAATCACATTGTAATCTTTATCAAACTCTACTACGCCAAACTCTTTGGGATCATTAACATAATATCCGAATATTACAGCTCCTTTTTCTATTGATGCTGCCTCTAACAATTTAGTACTAAAACCTTGTCCATAAAATACATTATCTCCAAGAATTAAACATACACTATCGTCACTAATAAATTCTTCTCCAACAATAAATGCATCAGCTAATCCCCTTGGATTCTCTTGAATTTTATATTCAAATTGCATTCCAATTTCAGATCCATCTCCTAATAAGTTTTTATAAAATTCTATGTACTCTGGATTTGAAATAATAAGCACTTGCCTAATTTTTGAGAGCATTAAAACGCTTAATGGATAATAAATCATTGGTTTATCGTATATAGGCAATAATTGTTTGCTAATTCCCTTTGTAATTGGATAAAGTCTTGAACCATTGCCTCCTGCTAATATAATGCCTTTCATTATTATTCTCCTTTAATTTTAGCTATTAATTTATAGTTTTATTGATAATTTCTAAAGTGATTATAGGTGACTTGAAAAAATATCTAAATTAGGTTTTCTTTTTAAAATCACATCACGATATAGAAAAATTATCCGAGCGCGCTAAGTTTATATGGAATTAATTTGATAAAAATTATCAATCTTATCAATAATGTATTTAATTTTCTCGGTTTCTAATCCAAAATACATCGGCAGCCTTACTAACCGTTCACTTTCTCTTGTTGTATAATCATCCTTACCATGAAAACGTCCATATTTTAATCCTGCTTCTGAACTGTGGAGAGGAACATAATGAAATGCTGAATATATACCTTCACCCTTTAAATAATTAATTAATGATGTTCGTTCTTCTAGATTTTTACATTTTATATAAAACATATGGGCATTGTGGCTACAATAGTCAGGTATTACTGGTAGATCAATTAACTTCTTTTCTTCTAAATTCTTTAACCCATTGTAATATTGTAACCATGTTTTTAACCTATTATCATTAATCATTCTAGCTTCTTCAAGCTGAGCATACAAGTAAGCTGCATTTAATTCGCTTGGTAAATATGAACTTCCCACATCTACCCATGAATATTTATCGACTTGTCCCCTGAAAAATTTACTTCTATCAGTTCCTTTTTCGCGAATTATCTCAGCTCTTTCAATATATTCTTTTTTACTAATTACTAAAGCCCCTCCTTCTCCCATTGTATAGTTCTTAGTTTCATGAAAACTATATGTACCTAAATCACCAATTGTACCAAGAGCTTTTCCCTTGTAAGTTGACATTACTCCTTGGGCTGCATCTTCTATAACAATTAAATGGTATTTTTTTGCAATATCCATTATTTTATCCATTTCACATGCAACTCCTGCATAATGAACAGGAATGATAACTTTTGTTTTTTCAGTTATTGCGTCTTCAATTAATTTCTCGTCGATATTTAAAGTGTCTGGTCTAATATCAACAAATACTATTTTTGCCCCTCTAAGTACGAATGCATTAACTGTTGAAACAAAAGTATATGATGGTGCTATTACTTCATCCCCTGGATGAATATCAGCTAATATAGCAGCCATTTCCAATGCATGTGTACAAGATGTTGTTAATAGAACTTTTGAAACATCGAAATTTTCTTCCATCCATTTATTGCACTTTTTTGTGAATGGTCCATCTCCGCAAAGTTTTTGATTTTTCTCTATTGCCTCTTTAATATATTCTTTTTCTTTACCTAAGAAAAGTGGCACATTAAAATTAATCATCTGTAGATTCTCCTTCACTAACTCTTTTCTCAATCTCCTCTAAAAATTCTTTCTCATAAACTAGCAAATCTTTTCTTCTATCTTTAATTGGTTTTGCAGGTATTCCTGAATATATTTTCCACGGTTCTGTGCTCCTCGTTACCAAAGACATTGCACCAACTGAACAACCTTCTTCTAATATCACTCCAGGAAAAATTAAACTACCCGCACCAACTATTACGTGTTTTTTTAGTACTACTTGTTTTTTTGTTTCAAGTTTATACTTATCAGGTACAGTAGGATTTGTTAGACTCTTTCCAGTATAATCATCAGATTGGGTAAAAACGTTTACACTATAAGCTAGCCCAGAAAAGTCTTCCATAATAATTCCTTTTTCTCCACCAGCCAAATTACAAAAAACTGCAATATGAACATTTTTACCAATTGAAATATTGCCCGAAAGAACACAAAAATCATCTATCCTAGAGTTGTCATCTATAGATATTAGTTCAGGATTATATATACTAGCTTTATTACTAATTTTAACATTTTTCCCTAAGTGCTTAAAATTCATAGCTGTTAATTCATCATGAGTATAAAATGCCATTGATATTCTCCTTTCACGAATATTATTTTTTCAAATTCTCTACTAGCTTTTCTTTTGAAAAGTTTATTTTTACATTGTATTAGCAATAGTGATAAATTTACCACTAGAAATTTGTGCATCACGATTTGTAATATTCCCACAAAAAGTTTATCAACTTATAATAAACAATTCATTATCCCTATATTGTAAATTCTTATATCTCAAAAAATTATCCCAGTATTAAGGTAGCAAATGTTAAGTGATATTCAGCCATAATAATTTCTTTATGATTACCTATTTTATTATTGCAGTTCGCTCATTATATCCTGAGAAGGTAAAACAGTTTTTAATATTCAAATGTTTTGTTGATTGTTATCGATGCTTATTAATCTAGTATATGAAAAATAAAAGTAAACACAATTATAATAATTTTAAATTTTACTATTTACTTACATAATTGAATCTTTGTAATTTTTTTAAAGTTTTTTGTTTAAAAAATCAAATATGTTTTTAGTAAATACTTTAGTATCTGTTAATATAAGAGCTTTCTCTTTAGCAATAACACTTTGTTTTAAATAAAAATCTTTGTCTGAATAGTATTTTTTTATTAAATTGTACATTTCCGAATATGTTTCACAGCAAAATTCACTTCCTACATTGGTAGCAACATCTCCAAAATTTAATGTAATAACTGGTTTGCCTTTATATAGTGAATAAATAGCTGAGGTTCCACCTCCTGTTCTTCTGGGATTAACATATAAATCTACGTGTTCCATTATAGCTAATAAATCATTTTGATATCCCATATTTTTTGAGTTTTTATACAAATACTTATATTGTTTCTTTTGCTCATTATTAAATTCATAACTTGAAATAAATACTACAAAAGTATTTAACTCATTACAGCATTTATCTAACAATCTTAGGAAATCATCATCCAATTCAAAATTTAATCTATTGCCAACTATCGCTAATATAAACTTATTATCTGGAATAGATAATTGCTTTTTACTAAAGTTCTCAACTTGATTTTTTAATTCAAATGCAAATTTTGAAATTATTATATTTTCTTCCTTGAAATCATAAAACTTAATATATAATTCTTTATCATGCTCATTATTAACAACATAGAAATTAGATCTTGAATATTCATACTTACCTAAAGGCATTGTAACAGCAGGTACAGTATTCGATGCAATATCTCCAACAATTGACTGGCCAATATTAATAATTAAGTACGGTTTATTTTTTTGTATAGAATTTAAAATATTATCTATCTCTTGATCATTTGGCATGTTAATATCAGGTTGATAAAATGGAATTATTGTATCTTTATAATTTATACTATTTATTGAACTGAATTGTTCAACTACACTTCCTCTTGTAATATTAAACATTGGGATCATTCCCTCTAAAGTTAAACATTCTTTTGTGTTTATTAAAATAACTTTTTTATTAAAGTACTTGATTAAATTATAGCATGTATCTAGTGCCACTTTAGTAGGTGAATGGTGTTCACTTAAAAATTGACTTGTAAATACATATATTAATTGATCGTCGTTTTGATTCTTTTGTACTCTTTCTAATGCTCTATGTGCTGAATAATCATCATATATGTTATCATACAATATTTTAAGATATTCATAAATCTTATTATCTTCATTTTTATTTAGGAAAATATATCTTTTTAGTTGATAGTAACAAAAAAATTTATTTTCTTTACTAAGAGTTTTACTGTTAACTAATGTTTCTACAAAAAAATCTATATATTTTGATTCATGATATATGTTGATTAATGCGGAACATAATAATATTTTGAATCTATCATTTTCTTTAAAATCATATAGGCTCTTCTCTAATTTAAATTTAGCAAGATCCAATTCGAAAGAATTTTTAATATTTAACACTTCATTGATTTCATTCCAAAGTTGTTGAATATGTCCAAAATTATTTGCAAATTCTTTTGTTGAAATACTAGAATAATATTTTATTTTATATATTATATCGTCAACATAATCTATATTATAATGGAAAACATATTTATTATATTTATCAATATCCGCATTGTCTATTTTTATTATATTTGTTTCTATATTGGTTTTATATGAAAAAATATGGCTTTCTCTATTTATATAGTAAATCTCATTTCCAAAGTTATTATCAGAATCATTGAATTCATAAGGCTCCTTTAGAACACTATAACCTTCAAATAATCCTTCCTCATCTTTTATTACATAAAAATTTTTACCGCTTGTTTTATTTATCATCTCGTTTAAGATTGAAGAATAAAATTTATTTGTATTTATATGTTGACTATTATTATTTAAATATAAAAACCCATTTATCCATTGCTTATATAAGATATATTCAAGTGATATAAATTCTTTAATATTACTAGCAATGTAGATTTCATAATCATCTACATTATTGTGAAATAGAATATTTAACATATAAAATATGTTATCAAAAATCAAATTATTTTCATCAACATCATTAAAAATATGAATTTCATAATCTTGTGAATCAAAAGCATCTAAGATGTCCATATCTTCCTTTACCGTAGTCCCTTTATAAAACCATAAAATAGCCTTTTTCCCCATTTTTAGCATACCACCTTAAATAATGATCATAATAAAATAAATTATCAAATTAAATACCATATAATAATTAAGATTGATTTTCAAGAAAATATAAAATAAAATCATTTTCCAAGTTCATCTTTTAATTTCAAATAAATACCCAAAAATAATATAGAATGATTAAATAACTATTATCTTAGAAATGTAACTTATTATTTAAATATATTAATATGGTTAGTGTGAAATAGTTTATTAAACTGCATAATTTTATGCTGCCTATAAAGGTATTATACCAAATTATTGTAATAATATCTATCTTGGCATTATGTCTGGATAGTGTCAAATAATTATTGAAAAAAATCATAAAGTAATTTTTAAAAAAAATATCATTATTATCTTATTTGTAAACTTCATAATTTTTCTCTAAAACTTTTTTCTTTCTTTTAGTAATTCCTCCTTAAATGTTATTAGCTTACGATATACTGAGTTTGTTCTTATTTGCTTCTAAAATCTATCTTATTATATTATATGCATTTTTTATGAGAAATATTTTAATACATCTTTTATATTTTCTATTTATAAATATAAAATGTACTCTTAATACATACGACTGATAATAGTAACCTATCATAATTGCATTCAATGTATCATTACTTCATAGGTTTCTTAGAGCAAATAAAATATATCTAAAAAACATGCAAGTAAATTTTCCTGGATGTTTACCTAATCGAAATAATCAGCGGCTTTTATCGCTTAATATTGTACTTTAATTATTGTTAGGTTTATCTATTCAAATTCTTCGTTGCCAAATGTTCTACTGCCTCATATCCATACTATCTACCCATCTCGTCCACCTTTATACTTATATTAGGCTCTGATACTGATTTGAGTTTAATAGATAGATAAGAGATTAAAAATATCTTAGCTCCTACTCCTCTACCTCTACCTCTGCCATCTTCTCTCTTCTCTTTTGATCCAATGTTTTTGTCTCGCCCTTTACTAATGTCCATTCATATATATTAACTGCCGACCATCCAGTAACTTTTTCTGCCCAGTTATTAAATGTCATTAATTCACCATTAAACTCAACAGATTTAGTGTCTTTTACAATAGCATCAGAGTCTTCAAAATTCTTAATAACAACTATATCTCCTGATTTAATAAGTCCCCACTCAAACAACTTATCCATTCTTGGAAGATACTTTCTTGTAATGCCTGTAGTATCTTCAGTTCTAGCCTCTACAGTATGCTTCTCACTAATTTCAACATAGAAATCTTCTAGTAGCTGTGGTGGAAGTAATCTATTTATCTCTAAGAATAATCCTCCACCAACCTTTAGAGGTTTCAAAGTAATGCAGCTTATATCTACGTGGTTCGCAATTAGCCAAGCGACTGCCGATTCGGTTTGACGGTCGAATGACGAAGCAATTAATATAATCCTTTGCTTCTTATTAAAAGTATTCAAGGCGTTGTTCTTTTCAAGAAATGACTCAAGGATTCTCGTAGCCTTTTCATAAGGTGTAAGGCTGCCAAGGTCAAATTCATATGCATATCTTGTAACATAAGGAGCAAATATCTTTTCTACCAGTTCTTCTGGTGTTTTAATCTTTGCATATCCTGCAGCATAACGGATGACCTGAAACTCTAGCTCTTCTTTTCTAGCCTTAATGTCCTTAAAATCGCGTTTTATCTCTATAAGAACAAGATTCCCATTTTCATCAATTGCTGTAAGGTCACTTCTCCCTTTTTCGCTATTGGTAACTTGGCTACCAACTATTAAGAGAGATTCATCAGTTAGAAGAAGTTCGATATTTGTCCTTATGAACTCTTCAATATGCGATTCTTTAAGATTTAAAGATTTGAAACTGGTCTCCATGATGTCTAGTTCATCTACAGTCATATTGTTATCTATCTTTATTGGTATAATCATTGTTGGTGACACCTCCTTTTCGTAGAGATTACTTCCGATACTTATCCTCAATCACTTTGTAATGCTCGTGCTTAATCTTGTCCCACTCGGTTTTCTTATAATCAATACCCTTAAGTCTATCATTGATCCAATCAGGATTGTACTCCTTGAAATTCCAATCCTCGACCCAAGCCTTCATATCAGCATGCTCTGGATGCTTTGGATCCCGGTATGCTTTTAGAAATTCATAAAATCCATGCATACCACCTATATCTTCCGGTGGAGCTGTCTCTGCCCCATCAAGAAGTGTTGGAAATCCGAAGTAATAATCATCAACGATATCTTCAAGTTTAACAGTAAACCACCAGTCATCTCCAAAATCATAGTTATATCTGATTTCTTTATACTTCTCAAGATAATCGTCTATCTTAAGTCCTGTCGGTTTGTGTACCTCAATCTTTAATCGCTCCTGGTGATTCTGTTCAAACTGAAGCATATTTGAAGGTATACTTTTAAGTCGGTCCTCATAGTACTTTTTGTTCTTCACATAATGTTGATGCTCCATATACGCTTCTTCATTATCTGTGACGATCATCTTTTCTTCTTTCAGGTCAAATTCATACAGGTGATATCCACCTAAAGGATATCCACTCTGAAATTTTGTCACGTTCTGAATGACATCATGTTGCCTTTTGTATGTAGCTCCTGCAGGCATGATAACTCTTCTCCAAATCAATGGATTTGATTCTTCAAGTTCGATTCTTATTATATATGATTTCATTTTGGTTCATCGGCTCCATTCGTACTCGCGCATTTTAGTAAAAAGGATTATTATATCGTTTGTACATGCTTTCTAATTCTGATTTGCTGAAGTTTTCAATCAACTCTGGATGCTTATCAATGTAATCTTGGGAAATTGGCATAATTGTAAAAGGCATAACTAATTCATCACCGTAAGCTAGATTATTTGATGAAGTAAATTGAATTACTTTCTTGCTAATAAGACGAACTGTAACCCCATCGGCATATGGTAATCTTGAAGTGTAATTTGGTGACCTATATAGCAGTGCTACAACAACAAGTTCTGCACCTCTCAATTCCATCATTACTTTTGGAAATTTCTTCTTAAATCGCAGCCAATAATATTTTGAGATAATGGACTTCACGACTTTAACAATAAAATAAACAAAAAGTAATGAAGAAGATATAATTAATGCTAGGCCAAGAATAGTTTTCCATTGTTCGGGGATCTTATCAAGGCCCAACCTCTGAAGAATACTTGTTGGAAGGAATAATATTAGTCCTGTACCCATAGCAACCGCTGCGAGTATCGTTGGTGGTAGTTTTAATAATTGAATAAAATCTTTCATCTTTCACTTCCTTTCAAGTAAAGATAGTTATCCTTTTAAGCATCTAAATCGCAAATCAATGATTCTTTTAAGAACCACTTCAGAATTCCATACATTTTATCCCAGTTGATATCTATATTATATTTTTCAACAAATCTAGGTATATTTCCGAGCAACAAGTTCCAATTACCAATATATTCTCTATCTGATACTCTTGCAAAAATTGCATGGTGAATGATCTTTAGGTAGTTTTGCTTGATTTCATTCATATCATAAATTGAATATATATCGACAAAAGGAAGACATGAATACCAACCATCTGGGTATCTTGAAACTTCCAGATATCCAATTTTGTTATCCTTGATATAATTTATATCCGACTCATGAATACAACCATGTTCAAAAGGAATATACTCAGTGTTTGCTTCTTGCTCTTTTTTAATTAATTCTATTCCTCTTTCAATGATCATTTCTTCGATTTCTTCATCTTTAATTAACCCGAATATTTTATAATCATAATATGCTATAGCATCAAGAATCCGACTACAATACTTGCTCCTTAATGGTTTAATAATATCTCCGTATTCAATTGTTTTCCCATAACGGTGATATGATAAAAGGTCATATACTCTTCGATCAATATGTTTAACATCTATGCAATTAATTTTCTCAGGCATCAAATTAAATATATCGACCGGAAAATCACTATCATAGAATGCACCAACTTGCTCTAATTTATATATTAAGGATTCATCTCCCATATCTATATAACTCGCAAGCAGATGTCTAATTCCCTTTTCGCTTTGGTTCATAACTTTTCTAATTATACCAATTGACTTAAATTCATCCAAATAGCCTAATTTCTCGAACACTCTCAACGCAGCATCTAGCGTATACACGCTGTAATCTTTTCGGTTATAGTACATAGCCCATACTCTATTAACTGAATAAATATCAATCTGCATGTTTTCATGATTTGCTAACCTTATAAATGATTTTGCATGCTCTGCCGCATCAAAAGAACCGTTTATAGCGCTTTCCCTTATTAATTCTTCTAGAGTTTTCCCATAAAATATATTCTTCTCTTTTATTCTGCCTAATTCAAAGAGTTGGTAATTAACTGACGACAATATCCTGGTCGACCATCTACCCTCAATGTCATATTTTTCAACAATACTCCTTAATTGATTTATTGCCAGTTCCTTATCGTTATTGAAGTACTCATCTAAGATTCTAAAATAAAAATCTTTTTGGTCTTGATTTACCCAGACTCTAACCATATGTCTGATTAAAATATCCTGTTTATCAAATTGATATAAGTCATTATCTTCCAACTTTTGTAATGTTTCCTTATAATTCGGTATCATTTCTCGCTTTTCAAAGAAAAATTTTTCATCATACAACGTTTCATATAAATTATCTAATTTGTTAGAACCATACATACTATCCGCTAAATACTTCTGATAGGATGCTTCGTCTTCCAGTTTCAAAAGGGTATAAGTTCTCCACATAATACCAGAGCTAAACAGTTCATTCTCAATAATGAAGTGATCATTCATATATACAAGTATCTGGTATACTAATCCATCATATCCAATTAAATCATTGCGGTTAGCCATTTGATAAATCAACGCAAACGAATAATAATGATATAGATCTAATACTCCTTCTCGTTGTTCTAGTAACTTTTGAAGTTGACCATAAAACGAGGTTATTGAATTGAAATCTAATGTTCTTTTGAGCAATGCTGAAAAATTATCAATTTGACTATAAATCAGAAGTATTTCTCTATAGAAATCTTCGCTTAGTTCAAATGAAGATAGTCTAGACATGAAATTGATATTTCCACTCAATAAGCTGTTCTGTACGAACTTATTGACTTTGCTTTCTACTTCTGGATAACTAATGATTTGATGTCTAAGGTATGTGTTAAAACTATCATGAATTAAAGAAATCCTATTCAATGTTCTTTTGAACAAGTATGGATATGCTTTAATAAAATCCATTATCGCATCTATCATAAAGGATTCTTCAAGGATAGTGGTAAGTTCGGATTCTGTATAGAAACTATTATTTGTTGCAAAGATTGTTAATAATGATTTTGTGTGAATGTTTTCAAGTAATATGTCATAATAATGGAATAGGTTGTCAACTCCTGGAGTGATGTTGATTTCCTTATATATGAGAAAGTGTTCAGCAATAAAATATGTTATTATCGGATAACCATCTGTTACTTCAAATATTTGCTTAGTAACCTTATAATCACAGATGTTGTGAGCCATTGCCAAATATAATGCTGTTTCATCAAAGTTCCAATTTATTAATTCCACAGACTCCCACT
The DNA here is from genome assembly GCA_018434075.1 of Tissierellaceae bacterium. Classification (GTDB taxonomy): domain Bacteria; phylum Bacillota; class Clostridia; order Tissierellales; family Tissierellaceae; genus Soehngenia. The sequence goes on along the minus strand of JAHDQA010000076.1, from coordinate 81,058 downwards.
GAACATTAGCTTTAAGTGGTCTAGACAAAACAACGGTACGAGTTTCTTTCAATAGATCAATAAATTCAATGAACAATTGAAGTTCTTTTTGATTATAATTTTCAACATGATCTAATCCATCGATAATCATTATCTTTTCTTGAGAGATAATCTCTTCAATTAACTCTTCTTGAGTATAGCTCTTTGGAGAATTAAAAACTGCAAGAGCCACATCATCTAAAAAAGCATCAAATTGCAGTCGTTTCATAAGCCTTTCATCTTGAGGGCCAGTCCAAAATCTATACACTATAGCATCGTTATACTTTTGAATCAGTTCTTCAACATAGTGACTTTTTCCTACGCCGGGTTTACCATATATCCATAGAATTCCCTTTTTAACTCTATCTATAGGTTTTCTAATTAAGACTGTTTTTTCGCTTAAGTCCAATGACATTCTAATGACTTTAGGAAGCTCTTCTTCATTAATCTCAAAACGAGAGGAACTTATAAGAGAAAAAGCGAATTGAATTATCTGAATCTCTCTGCTTTCAGTACTAAACATCTCATCAAGTAGTTCTTGTACTTTGTTTGGGGTAAGAGGAATAATCACAATTCCATCTATTATTGTTGACGGAAAGCCCATGAACTCTGAATCCGTATGAATTTGATCTGTATTGATTATTAAAACATTATTCTCTTTTTGACTATAGTTATTTGAGTTTCCTTTGATTCGTACACTATCACCGTTTATTACAATATCATCTAATTTAGTATTAGGGTAGTTTTTAACTTGAATTCTGTAACTCTCATTTGCTTCTATATATAAATCATCAAAATTTCCATCCGTAATCGCTTCTGATTCAATCTTCTTAATGACTCTATCAGAATCCATTTTTGCTAGAAATAGCGTAAATATGTAGTGTTGAATTGTATAGCCTTTTAATGCGTTCCGTGCAACTTTTCCCATGGCTTCCCTCCTCCCTTATCAACAAATATTCTGACACTTCTATCTAGTAATAAAACGGACACCACTTCTTAAAATGCCCGTTTGGATTCAATACTCGTTTTGTCGATGGTACAAATATAGTTTATCACAGCACTCCTTAATCACTACATCAGTTTCATGACTGTCACAGCAACTCCGGATTCATCCCATCAACTCTCATATGAATCATCACTTCAAAGCCCAACACAGCAACTAACCTTTATAACCATACCAGTCTACCCCACCCTGCTTGCCTTGGTTACAGTCCATTATCAAATGTTAGAATGTTAGTACCAGGTGCTGATGTGAATGATAAACTAAAGTAGTCCAACGGCCTATTTTACTTGACCGATTGCAATCGATGATCCTAAAATGTAAGATCGTCCAGACTCATTAGGTCTACTATGGCTTACTTGAACAGATTGTAGTTGAAGCCTATTCACTAAAATCCTCAGCAAGTTTATCACCTTAATCACGATCCCAACCAGCTAACCTTTATACTTATATGAGGCTCTTCTCTTTAGATGTTAATGGGTGGAGAAACCAATAGCTTAATGTACGGTACTGGAATCTAATGGATTTTATTCATCATATGCTGCTACTCACCGATTCCTATTGTTTCCCCATATAAGACTTTATAATATTTTTCTTTATGCACAGCATACTTTGGATCTTTTTCAATCTTTTCTTCAAAGTACTTCCCTGATGAATATAGTAGATCTTCTAACTCAGGTATACCCATAATTCTATTTTTAATTTCCTTGTACTGATCTATATCCGACTTACACAAACCAAAAAGATCTTTCTTAAATTTGAAGCAAATTTCATATAGTTCATTACGAATGTCTACTCCACGTTGCTCTCTATCAAACTTACCACCCACTAAATATCTACCAAGAGTTTGATTCATCTTGATTGACGATTTCTCTTTAAGAATAGCAATTTTATCTTCAATATTTTTATCTGCCAATTCATCAGAGTTTATTGTACCTGTTGTTAAAGTGAGGTTAGACAACAAGGAATTTTCTGTGTAACCATTATCTCCATGTAGATGTTCGATTGTTAGTTGTTTAGGATCTAAAACAGAATCGCTTTGTGTCATCTTATAATATTCAACTAAAATATACTTCACAAGTCTTGAATTTCTTTTTAGACGGCTATCTTTAGTTGAATATCTAAATGATTGATTGGTAAAAAATATCGAATCAAAATTATCTTTATTTATAAATTCTGAAATTCTCAGGAAAAATTCATTCATTATAAACTTAAAATCGATTTCTGATTTTGAATGATACAACTCATATGCTGCATCACTCGTCATTTTATCAATTCTATTACTAGTTTGTTGAGTAGCATTGAAAATAAAAAAGAAATTTCTTAGATTCAGGAAAGTATCATAATATACTTTTTCAGAAATAATTCTTCTGCAAAATAGTACACGTATTGCAGCAAGCATTGATCTAACTTGCTGATTTCTTTTAATATTAAAATATTCTATAGTTGGGTCAGTAGAATTAGTATCTGTAATTGATGAATATGCTTCAGAATACTCAGACAAGTCTTCTAAGAATTCTGCTAGGTCTACTATTTCTACTTCCTCTTTAATGAGTTTGTATACTGAATTAGCATTTTCTGCATTCTTTTTTATGTAGCATTTCGTAAAATGGTTAATCAAATTATCAATATCACTTAAATGATTATTATCTTCAATTATTTTAGCCCATTTTTCTTTTGCTTCATCAATAAAATCTTCTTCTCTAGGCTGGATATATTTCATTATATGATTCTTCAATAATTCTATCTGCTTCAATTTTTGGCCACGAGCATTTAAAACTTCGAAAACATTGTATATTTCCTCTTCTTGATCAGAGATGATCTCAACAACATTGATTTCAAGTAGACGATTCAGAAAAGTGTCCAAAGCATTAAAATCATAAGATTCAAACTCATCAGAAAAATACTTAAAAGGGCTGTACATCTTATTGCTTTTGCTTAACAGTTTTGCTTTTCTTGATGTATCAACAATCTCTTTAATATCAATATCTAATTCTGGATTATCAATCATTATTATTTGCTCAGAATCTGCAGATAATGACACTACAAATGTACTGTATATATATTCTGCTCTTTTCTTTGAAACTTCAGAATCTATCTTCTTGAATTGCTTATACAATGCTATAAGCATCAAATAAACTGTTGTAATCCTTTGCTGTCCATCAATAATTTCGTAATCTACGATTCCTTCAATTTTTTCGCTTTTTTTCTTTGCAGAGAAGTCATTTAAAACAATTGTACCTAAGAAGTGAGACCATTTCATTTTATCTTTTGCTTGCATTGTGAATTTAACATCAGTTAATAATTCGTGCCAATTCGATTCTTTCCAAACATAATCCCTTTGATATCTAGGTATGACGTATCTACAAGGTCTTTGATATAAATCTGCAATTTTTCTGTTTTCAGTATTGAATGCCATAGTCTCCACTTCCTTAATATGAATATTATAAAAATTATTTTTTATTCCCCTAAAGAATTCTTTATTAAAATTTAGAAGAATTTTCGCTTGACAAATACATCGTAAAATTTGCGAATGTTTTTTGGTCTGTTTACCCCTACTTGATGTTAGACAAAATCATAGTTTTTAGTATACACGTCTAAATTTTTTATGTTGTGTTTCTAGTGCAAAGATTAAAATCATTAAATCTACTGTTTTAATTCGTATACAAGATTTTCCCATAAATCAATTTTCTCAGTTATTAGCATATTCATTTAGACCAACCTTTCAATTCTTTTTGTTGTAGGGTCATTTTAGCTGATCACATCACACAGTAAACAATTCAATCTGTTTAGGCTGAATGCCTATAGCATATGGAAAGGCATCAATCCGCTTGAACACACCAACACTATCCCAACTAATATATCATTTCATGTTCTCTCTGTTTAAATTATTATTGATAATTTCTTTCAAATAAGGATAATCAACTGATAAAAGAATAGGTGTAATTAAAGCTTATAAATGTAGCTTGTTTATAATTACTTCAAGTGGTTTTCCAAATATAGTTGATTTTAAAGTGCATACCCATTTCCTGAATCGCTTTGCCAATTTTCTAATGATTGTCAGTGCAGGTGCAGTTGCTGTTTCTGAACCAAGAAAAAATCTATAAATCTTTTCCTCTTGCATAATTACATCCCATCCTTACCCAAGCAGCACTTCTTATATTTCTTCCCACTTCCACAAGGGCATGGATCATTCCTACCGACCTTTTCTTTCTTAATACTCTGACCAAACTTAAATGGTTTATCAGACAATGCCCTTATATGTGGCTTCTCGTACTTTTCAAATATCTCATTTGGTGTATGCCCGTTATTCTCCCAAATTCTTGTGTTGTTTGCAAGTTCTATAACAAGTTGCAGTACCTCGTTTACCTGCTTCTCATCTTTAAAGGAAACATTTCTAACATTAAATAAGTCAAATACATCTCTTGGAGAGAAATCGTGTGCACAATAACCCTGTATGTCTTCAACAAGCATTTCAGCCTTTGATTTATTCCCATCAAGCAAGTGTTCAGTTACATACTTAAGTAGATTCTCATACTCCTTATTAATTTCGAAGTAATTATCATCTTTGTATTTAAGAAGCTCATCTTGACTTGGTATATAAAATGCTTTACCTGAACGCTTTCTCAACTCCTCATCAAATTCACAAAACTCCATAATAGTTTCATGGACGAAGTAATCATTAAAAACCACAACAAAATTCTCATCAAGTTCTACAAAGTCAATACCTATGTCATCTGCTCTTAATCTTACTGTGTCAATCTCTTCTATATTATCTTCATTTTGCATATTATAAATCTCTACAACCTTATCTTTATGGACCAAGCCATATAGATGAGTAAGAGAAATAATATAGTCGGTTATTTTATTCATTGTATCGCTCCTTTTATTAAATCCCGGTTTGCTATGATTTTTGGTATCTTATCTGATAGATTTTTCTTGTTAATACTCATCACTTCCTTTTTAATAATACAGCTTTTACTAAGCACTCTACTCCTACACCAAAACCAATCCAATAAAAGCTTGCCTCTAGTTTTTGATTTATTAATTCTTGTTGTTTTATCTTGTGATCTTTTGAAAATTGAACTGTCCCAGTTATTTTGTCATATTTTAAGATATCTTTATTTAATATCAATTCTAAAGAATAATCAGATAAAGTTTCAGCCCAATTTAAAAAATCTATTAATATCCCAATAGTAATCTCCTGTCTTATTTTAGTAATTTAATATTGATAATCTATTAATGCTAATTCTAAAAATCACAGATAGAACACAAATCCTAGAATTCTATGTAAATAAGTAATTATGCTGTCCTGGGAATATAATGCCAGTATTATTTTAATGTAAATCTCTACTTATTCATTGCTAAAGTTAAAATGCCTTAGTCATCTATTTTTCTTGAGTAAAACCATCAAGTTTATAGAGTTGAGTGCTTTTTCTTATCAAATAAAATGGATAACTCCGCATACTCATCTTGCATCCATGCAGCGAATTGATTAATTGATACCTTACTGTTTACGAAGAACCGGTAAAATTGCTCCGCCTCTTCTACTCTATCAAGACATACTAAAAAGTGAGCAATGTGCAAACTAAACTCCAATTTTATCGGATGATTCTGCCATTTATGATACTCGGTAATAATGGTTCCAATGTGTTTTTCGATTTTATCTCGATTCAATGGAACAATTCTCACATGTGGATTGAAACCAACCTGGAAATAGCTTAAATGAATGCCATCTTGCAATAGCTCCGGAGGTGGGGGTAACGGAATGCCCTCCAAGAACCTCTGATAAGTTATTGGCGGCTGATATGGATTTAACATCAACAGTACATTATTTGAGTTAGCACATTCATCGATATATATAAACAGGACATTAGTTGCAGTGATATGGAGCCCCGCATCAAGCAGGGTTTTATAGAGATCTAGATATATGGACTCATTATTATCTATGTGATTTTCCCTGTCAAGCAATTTCAGTATTCCTAGCTTATCAAGCGTGTATTGATGATATGAATAAATTTCATGGCTATCAAGTGAACCAATAAGGGAATTAATATCATCAATTCCCTGAGTCCTGTAATACTCATATATTCTACCCAACAGGCTCTTGAACGGTTCTTGTCCTTTAACATATCTAAACTCTTCCTGTTCTAGTATACCACTAAACTCTTTAAATACAGCCAACTTTTCTTTTTGTGGCAATGTGAAATATGAATCCATACTACTTTCTATTTCTGGCACAAACCAGTCATACTTGAACTTACCGTTCATCACCATTCTGAAAGTTGATGCTTGAAATAGTGCTTTTGATTTCGAATCGAGCTTAAAAACAAGATTATAGTACCCGTCTTTTATTGCCTTGAACTCATTTTTTGCATTTCTAATCTGTCTATAATAGATAATCTCACAGTTGTTATATTGAATTAGATTATCTACAGAAGTCATATCTAAATGGTTCTTATATTCATTAAAATAGTATTGGACTGCATTTGGATCGATTAATGTAGCATTAGCAATAACGTTTAACGCAAGTAAGTGCAAAAGGTGAGAATTAATTGATGTGTCAATAGTAAGCTCTTTGAAGGCTTGTTTGTAATAGTGATAGGCTTCCGTCTTGTTCCCACGCATCAACTGAATTCTTCCAAAATCATTTAATACACTCGCTCTCTGTTCATGAGATGCATCTATTCTATCAAGTTTAGCTTTTGATGTTTCCATCATTGAAAATGCAGCATCAAGATCACCATGTTGCTCTTCAATTAAAGCTTTCATCCCCCAGAGGCTAGGGTCCTGAGATTTGTACAAGTCACTTTCAAGTAGACAAAGCACTTCTTTTAGTGCAGCCAGATCTCCCATTTCATATAGTAAACGTGCCTTTTCTCCAAGAAAATCTTCCTGTTCTTTTTTATAAAGAAGTTTATCAGATACAGACGTAATACCATAAAAGCCTTCTTTATTCTTTCCAACTGCAGCGTAGTATTGTGATTGAAGCCGAAAAAATCGAATTTTGTCAATAGAATCAATTAAATACCAGTGCTTTGATTCGAAAAAATCCCTGCTTTCCAGTGCATATCCAGCATCTATTTTTTTCTGATAGTGTTTTAATTTGATTCCTGCTAGACCTACAGGTTTCTTAATACCTATAATGCAAAGAATATAGTAAAAAGCGTTCAAGATAGATAGTATTAGAAGGTAGTGGATGGACAAGGTTGTATACTCCGCCAATATCAATATTGACGCAGTATACATCAGGGAAAATGTGAAGTATCCTCGGTTTCGTCTATGAAAAATATAATAGAAAATCTGTCCTTTGTATTCATGTAAGAGTACAAAAAATGCCATAACTATTAATACAATAGCAACAGACAACAAAGTACCAAACTTGTTATCTACTATAAAATCTATAATTGACAGCCAATCTCCCATATTTGTAATCCCCTTCGTTTTTATTCAATTGCCTTCTTCTCTGTACCCTTTTAACTTAAACTGATCCTCAGATAGAACACAAACCCCAGACAACTATGCACTTAAGCAATTAAGTTATCCTAGAATTCTGTATATGTCTATTTAATTTTACTATCTCCAGTTACTATCTCCAGTGTTCTTCAAACCCCAAAATTACAAACTGATCGCTTTACATAATATTCAAACTTTAAACCTCTTATTTAGACTAGCATAAAGTTATTCATTTAGCTCTACCAATTGATAACCTGCCCTTACAAATTCGTTCAAATAGAAATATATGTACTTTATATCAAGGTGTTTAATAAAAGCTTCCACTCTCTCAGCTGTAGCTCTTCTTCTGATATGGTATAAGCCATTTCGTCTAATTTACTAGTAAATTGATGACCTATAATAACTAGGTAATTTCAAAGAGAATTTATAATATAAATATTATTCTTGGGATGCTAATTAAAAACATAAATATACACAGTAACATTTTGTTAAATTTTATACTCCATATATGCATTAAGTTTATTTAAAGATATATAGTCTTAAAAAGCTTGATAATAGCTTAAAGAAATATAGTCTTCTCCATGGTGTATATTAATAGCTTATTTCCCTTTTTGCTTTGCAGCTTGCTCAATCCAATTGCCTAGATTATTATAACCCCCATCTTTTACGTAGTCATACTCCTTAGCAACATTGAAAAAATACACTGGATTTCCATAAACATCTTTTCCTAATTCACCGAAATTAGTATCTCCTTTTGGGGAAGTTCTGCCATCTTTATCTCTGAGGTTATTTACATGAACCCCAAGTATCGCATTTCCTCTTTCATAACTTTTTTTCAATTCATATTGCACAAATTCTCGATTAGACGTATCACATCCTATTAAGACAACTGTTACTGAAGTACCAACTAATTGTGAATCAATCCATTTTTTAACAGCTTCTTTGCCATTCTGTTTAACTTTTTCAAACTCTGCTGAATCAATAAATCCAGCTGCTGTTTTACCTTGTGTTACCCAACTATTTCTGACTTGATATGCTCTCCAAACATCATTTTTGTAATGAAAACTAAAAAACACATGTCTTGACATCCCCTATTCCTCCTCATATAGCAGTTCTTAGAATTTTAATTATAATTTCTATAATTTTATCGCTATCGTCCGATTCCTGCCCTAGCTCTTTTACCAATTCTATCAACTTTTTGTTAGTTGAATAATATTTTTCTAAGCCCTTTTCAATTTCTATCTGAATATCTTTTGCTACGAAACCAGTTTGCCCGATCGGAATTATTAACAATCCCTTCTCTTTAGCTAATTCAAATTCCTCTAGCATTCCATCGGAATTAACCAATTTATCATTCTCATCTTTTTGATTTTGTTAATGTGAGTTGCTTCACAGTATACTTAACATCTGGAATCTTCCCTTCTTTTTCAAGAGAAGTTTCTATTAATTTATCATAATTTCTAGTCCAATAGGTTGAAATGGGAAGCCTTGAAAGTATTTGATGGTTTTCAGTTATAATTGCATTTGAAGATAATTCATTAATCAATAATTGATTAATTTTGCTTCGTGTCTTAAATTCATTTTCATGATATCGAGCCAACGCAACATAATCTGTTTCATTTTCGATTTTTAATTCTAATTCTTCTGCAATAGGCCTCATAAGTTCTGACCAACATACAAATCCTGCTTTTGCAGACATCCCTGCGCCTGCAAATATTGCTAAATTCTCTTCTCTTAAGTTTTTCAAAATATCTTTAAATGCGACATCTTTGTTCAAAAAAACACTCCTTTCAAGCTAACTTTATTTTGCTTCAAATAACCCTTTCATGCTGAATAAATTTTTTGTATTAATTGTTCAGGATAATCCCAATTATCAATTAACCGTTTTCATAATATAAAATCCTCTTAATTTACTTTCTCAATAGTTCTTCAAAGAACTCAATTGCATATCTTCTTTTTAGCAAATCATGATGATTTTGATTGCGATAATTTAACAAGCAACTGTAACATGCTGTATCTCCATTGCTTTCTTCTCCGCAATTGCACTGTTTAACTATTTGTAACGCACTACTAAAAATTTCTTTGATCACTGTTTCATCAGCTTCTCCTAGTCTTCTAACATGACCTGCTCCTCCTGGAACTGTGTCAAATAATATCAAATCAGTAAACCACTCACGATTTTTATAATTTGTATAAATTGTCCCTGAAATATCATCTCTTTCTATATCTAGATATGAACTTACTCCTTCGAGCAAAGCATACAAGATAGATAAAGCTTTTTCTATTTCAAAAAATTTGTAGAATGAAATATATGCAACATCAGTTTTGAATTTGTGGCCTAGCCCCATTCTGTGTAAACTTCCAATGCAATCTTTATCATACATATTTTTATGATCTTTATTTTTGGTATTGTATAAGCTTTCTTCTTCAATTAATTCAGCATACCCGCAAATATTGCACACATAAAAATCAGAAGTGTTTATTACTACGAGTTCATCATTTGAAGTAGATTTTATCATTACAGGGACATTGTTAAAATACATGTCTTTTTTATCATGTAGCCTAGTTTCTTTACTATCACCTAGATAAAATATATCGGTTCTATAAGTTTTCTTTGGTTTTTTAGTAGTTGCTTTTTTTATATCTTTATTCATTATAAAACCATATTCGGGTATTAAAAATGTTCTTCTAAGTTCTATTCTCTCACCACAAACATTGCATATACTTACTTTACTATCAGAATCATAATCATCCACATGTATTCTTATGTTTAAGTGTTTACATCTATCGTTCTTGCAGATTCCAAAATCATACATTGTCCATGGTTTATTATTTGAAAATGATCTTTTAACATATTGGCTTTTGTAAATATTTCCATTTGCTATAACCTCAGCTCCAGGTGCATATTCAGTTATGGCCATCATTAAATCTCTTTGAAGTCTTAAATCAGAAGAATTATTATAAGAATTAGTTATTGTCTCATATAATTCCACATTGTCAACAGGAAATCCATATTTTGGTATTACATTTTTCTTTGATAAATAGCTTATTATCTTTTCATCATTTATTTTTCTCTTATAATTATTTAGTTTGTCAATATGTGTTCTGGAGTTACCATTATTCATTTTACCGATTTCTTCTGAAATCAAATCTTCTATTTCTGATATCTCATTTTGGTATTCTTCTTTGGCTCTATACAGGATTCCTTCTTTACTAGTTAATTCTTTCAACCAGATACAAGTCTTTTCCTTCAAAGCTTTTGGAACAATAGAATTAATATAATTTACTATATCAACAGGTAGATTATCTATATAATCTATCATCATATTGAAGTTCTCATCCTTAAAGAATGTTTCAACATCATCATAAAGATCAGAATGCTTCTTCCAAAAGAACGATATAACTGCAGCGTCCAAATGTCTCTTTACAATTTTCTCGTTTTCTATTTTAAACTTTGGAGGCTTTATCTCTCCTTTAATCATCCTTGCTGTATCCTTAAAAAAGGTTAAATCATGTGATGACAATCTACAAAATGTTAGTACATAAGCAGTCGAGTTTGTTCTTCTACCTGCTCTTCCTGCTCTTTGCGCATAATTAGCTGGAGTAGGTGGCATATTCTTTAAAAATACTGTTTCAAGCTCGCCTACATCGACTCCAAGCTCAAAAGTAGTGGAACAACTCAATATATTTATCTCTTTGTTTATGAATTTTTCTTGATAATCTTTTGCTTTTTCAGGCGTCAATTGAGCTGTATGTTCCTTAATTTTCATGGTAGAAATATTATGATCAAGGTACAATAGCCTATAGTGATTATCAGAAAAATGTTCATCTGGATTACACTCATATAGATGGCCATCACATCTGTATGAAGGACAAAGATTGTGAATATTGCTGATTGTCAATCTTCCACATTTATCGCAAATATACCATTTTAAATTATGATTTTTTGTGTGTTTCACATTTATCTTTTTTATATCCATCATATAAGTAGAATTATTAGCTATTAAATATTTATAACTAGTTAAAACGTCCCATATTTCCACTAAATAATCTAACGCTAAATCTGAATCACCTAGTATTTTTTTTAAATAATTTGATCTTTGATTGTCATTTTTCTTAGGAACCCAAGATTTAATAGAATTAGGTTTTTCATCAAATTTACTTTCTACAAATGAATATCTTTCTCCATTGTATACTATGCTTTCGAAATCAGTCTTACTAAATGTTTTGGAAACCTCTCCAATGTCATATGCACATCCTTTTTTAAAACTATTAGCCAATTCTTTAAATAATGCAATCAACTCATCTTTATTCAAATTATCTGTATTTTGTAAGTTGTCCATAAAATCTTTATCTAGTTCTAATTCAAAAGACACTAAACCGAGATTTTCAAGGCTGTTCCTGTCATTGGTACTTATCTCGTAAAGCATTGTTTTCCATGCCTCTTTTTTAGATGAATCAGATTCACATATGTTTTGTTTCTCCAATTCAACGCTCAATAATTCTACAATACTATATATGCTTAAACTTTTGTTTCCATTTTGTCTTGATTCTTCGTCAATTATATTGAGTAACAGTCTTCTCTTTAATATATTGTTGTATGTAAAATCAAAATAACCAGCAAAATAGGCTGCTTCTTGCCTACTATCTGAAAAAATGAGCATTTGTTTTTTTAGTACTTCTTTGTTTTTTCAACTGTTGTTAGATTAGTTCCATCTTTAAAGAAACTAGGTTTTTTTATCCTAACTACTTTCTTTGTTTCACGTATATTTGGCATTTCATCATATAGGCTTGAGCATATTACGCTAGAAGCTGCTTCTTGCCCTATGTAAAAATTCCTAATAACAGTGCCATTGGGACTTAGATTCCCACAAGAAATACACTTTGAAATATCTTCTTTATCTGATTCTATATGCAACACTTTTACTTTGTTATTCTGATCACAAGTGCAAGCTTTCTTCTTGACTAACTTGTCTTTTGAAATATAGCCGCACTTTCCGCACAAAGTATACACTTGGTTATCATCAATCACTATATTGTCATCTTCTGGCTCCATATACTCTGGCTTTTTGTCTAAAAGCATAAATGTCATGTATTTATTTGACTTCTCATAATTAGATCTCTGTATAAAATAGTTATTTTCTATATTCCCTTGCAAATATATCTGTCCACAATATTTGCATACAGATATTTTATAGCTTTTGTATTCTTGAGCTTCAATGTAGGCACTATTTCTTGGTTTCAAGGATAAGCTTTTTTTTGCACCAAAAACCACATAAGCTCCTTCTAAAGAACGTATAAACATATGAAAGCGAGCGTCCAACAAAGAAATATTGTTTTTGTTTGCTTTGCTTCCTGCAAATACAAAGTTAACAATATCCATCTCTTCAACATTTAATTTCTGAGCTATCTCTGAAATTGATGTGGGTCCTTCTTTTAATACATTTCTTATTTTGTAGTACAAGGAATCTTCTTTGAGAAAATCAAAAAGTAAACCTTCAATTGAATTTGCATCACTTGTAAAATTGTCATCTATCGAAATTAAAAGTTCCTTAAATTCATTTAAATCAGGTCCATTGCTAATCATGTTTTTTATTTCCTCATAAATCTTTGTTGGATATTGCCTTGCATTTGAGCTGTCGAATTTTTGATATCTAGTTGCCGTTATTATATCATCTATGTCAAAACTATTCCCATTACATAAATTTGAAGCAAACTCAGTCACTTCTTTCTTCTTTTCTTCTCCACCTAAAGTTGCACTGGTAAGTATATACTGTATACTCTTAGATGAATTAAGTAAATTCGTAAGCCTACGCAAAAGCATAGATACCTCAATCCCTGTAGCTCCAGTATATGTATGCGCCTCATCTAATACTATATACTTCCAATTGTTAGAATAATCTCCGCTAAAAAATACATTATCATCAGGTCTTAAAAGCAAATATTCAAGCATAGCATAGTTTGTAATCAAAATATGAGGCGGATTATCTTTCATTTGCTCTCTCGATATCAATTCATTTTTAATTGGCTCTTTTTCATTGGTATCGCGGTATTTTTTAATAGCTTCTCTATATGATTTCTTTGTTTCTCCTGTATATGCACCAAATGTAATGTCTTCATAATCTTTCAGTAATTCTCTCATTCTTTTTATTTGATCGTTAACAAGCGCATTCATAGGGTAAATTAATAGCGCTCTAACACCTGAGGTTAGTGTCCCATTCTCTTTTGCTTCCATTAAGCAATTAAAAATTGGCAATAGAAAAGTTTCTGTTTTCCCAGATCCAGTCCCAGTAGTCACAACAACATTTTTCCCTTTCACAATCTTTTTTATCGCTTTTTCTTGGTGTATATAGAGTTTTCTATCGAGCATGCTTTCATTATTGACAAATAATCTCAAAAATTCGCCACTCAATATTCCTTCTGATACTAAATCTCTAATACTATTTCCAACTTCAAATGAATCCGTGAAATCAAGAAAAGGCCCTTTTGCATATTCATCTTTTTTCTTTAATTCATTCAAAAACATATTCATATAGTCTTTATCTTTTATATAAAAAGTAGTAGCTAAATACCTAAGATATTTATCAACAATATTTTTAGATGCACTAATAGGTTCTATACTCAATTATTTTCACTCCCGCAAAATTTTAATTTTATTTTATCAATTAGAACATACCTATTAAAATCATTAACATCAGAATCTTTAGATATAAATTTATTCCTTTTATCATATATCAAGCCGTCTTTATCTTTATCCTGCAAATATGCTAAGCTTTCATCGGTGGAAATGGATTCACATAAAACAAACGTTATTGGGTTAAAGCTATACGGGCAAAAAATTGTCTTATCAGTTGACTTATCGTATTTTTTGTAATATGCAAATCCTCTATATTCGTTTTCATTTATTTTTTCGTAATCTTTAATGAAAAAATTATTTAATTTATAGCTCTTACGATCATCGTAACACTTAATTCCCTTGATAATAGAATCGCCCTTTTTTGCTTGCGAATTATCTACTATTTTTAGTTCTATATCTTCCGATGCTTTTATTTTTTCCTTCTCAATGCTAAATAATCTCTTCTTAATAGAATAACATGATATATAACACGAACCATCTTCAAGCTCCAGTTCCTCATCTGTTATTTTATTGTCTTTTGTTTTGTATGTCTTTACGATTTTGTCATTATTGTTTATTTCAATATAGACTTCATCAGTGCCTATTTTATTAAACGTCATTGTTAGTCCTCTTGGCATAATAGTTCCATATTCTCTATTATAAGTTAATATTATGTCTTTTATACAGGTATCAAAATAAACATTACATAAAGTATCTTCGTATCCATCAATATTTATTTTGATATTTAACATCCCTCTTTTAATTTTAAAGTAATTCTCTAAGTCAAAACTTACACTGTCCTTAGTTCTCCTTTGTTTTAACTCATATTTCTGATTGTCAATTGTTATATATAATTTATAATCTATGTTGTAAGGGCCATATAGAAATAACGTTTGATTCTCAATCTCTTTATGCCAAATATCTTCCCCGATTTTTCTCCTCTTATCAGTTTCTCCAAACGAAAATGAAAAGGTTGGGATTCTAATCATCAGATTATATCTGATTAAATCTTTCTCAAAAATCACCTTAAAGTAATCTAAATGGTTTGTTTTTTCTATCCATTTTTCATCTTCAAATTCAATGCCTGATGCACTCAGTTCTGATAATACAGCCTTATCACCTGTATAATATGGCTTGTCAAATCTATAATGCAGGTCTTTTATCAAAAATATATTCTTACTTATCACTTCTTTAAATAGACCTTTTTTTATTAATTTAAATTTATAAGCATTAGTATTTGGTAGTATATTAGAATTGATATTGCAAATGGCTATTTTTTCATCTTTTCCATCAAGACACTCTTTTAAGCTATACGTAGAATTCTTCTCTAGAATATATTTTTTATCATTTATTTGGAAATTAAAATCGCTAATTGATTCCCCTTTTTTTAACCTTAGGTATATTTCTGGAAAATCTGAATAGATTTCATATTCTTCATATTTATGCTTAATAAAAACATCTCTCAATAATTTATTTTTTGAAAGGCCAGTTTCTAAATCAATTGAATCTATAGATAGAAGTTTGTCCCCTATTTCTATTACACCATTATTTTTAACTGAACAATTCGTAATGATATAATTGTTTACAATATATGTTTCACTTTTTTCAGCCTTTATTTTAGTTTCTTTATCATGTAATATAGTGAGATTGTCCAATCCATTTTTTAAATTTGTCTCTTCACCATCGCTATCGAATAATATATAATCCCTAAAAAGAGTTTGCCCAGTATTGTACAGCTCTTTTCCTTCTGAACTAATTGTAAAATATAAATCTTTATAGAATTCATCTAGTAAAACTTCAAACTCTTCTGACTTTAAGTAGAGAGTTTGATAAGATAATTCAGCTTCAATTCTTTCAAGCAACTTTCCTTTCGCATATATGTTAAAATATACATAGCTATTTTCATATTCATAATTAATTAGTTGACTAGGTATAAATAAATACAGTTTATTGTACTTCAGTAAATACATAGGTTTTCTGTGCCTTTTCTTTGAGTAAAATCTATTTCTGCCTGTACCATTATAATTTTCACCATTATTTATATTGCTATATTTAAGTTGATATGTTCCAAAATAATTAAAGAATCTATCTTCTTTTTCAAGTGATATATTTTCTTCATAATTCATTTGATGAATATATTTAATTATTCGCTTAACTATTTGGGATACATATTCATAATTGTTTATATAAGCAAGTCTGAATGAGATAGGTAATCCTTGATTTACTAAAGACAATTTTGAGTTTGAATTTTTAAATGTTATTTCCTCTTCATATATATAATTTTTAAATAGATCCTTCATTAATTCACACAGTTGGTTTACCTCTTCATCATAGTAATCCTCACCTAATTCTTTAAAATATAAATTCTCTAAAACTTCATATAATTTATGTAAATTCAAGTTGTTAAAAATAGCATGAGTTTGAATTGTAGTCACGTACATTTTTTTATTTTCCTTCTCATGGAAAAATAGATTGTATAGTTTCATGTAATTATAAATACATTTATAGCAATCGTCTTTAAGGTTATTAGAAAGCCCTGTTTTAGCAAAGAAACTCTCCCATAAACCACTCTCACAATTCTCTCTTTGTGCAAATAACACCAATGCCAATGTTACTATGTCTCTTTTTTTAGCGAAATCACCTGATGGATTGTACCGCAAATATTCTACTGAAAGCTCTAATATTTCGCAGTATTCTTCATCGCCATACTCTACTGATCCAATTAAAAAATGCTTTCCATTAGTGCTTTGTTCTTTTTTTAGTCTATCAATATAGTAATCAACTTTTGATGTATTAATATAATTATACATAAAATCACCCCTGCAAATTATATGAAATTGCATGAAAGTTGTGAGTAAAAATTCATAATATTTGTTATATTTACATGATTATACCATATTTAAAATATTTTTTGTTATGCAATTAGTTTGTTTTGTATTTTACATAAAAACATCCAAGTAAATTCACTTGGATGTTTTATATCAAAATATCAATCGAAATAATCTGCTGCTTTTATCGCTTCTATCATGCTAGATTCATTGGCTAAGCCTTTCCCAGCCTTGCCAAAGGCTGTTCCATGGTCTACGGAAGTTCTTACAATAGGTAATCCTACGGTTATATTAACTCCTTCATCAAATGCTAACAGCTTCATTGGTATATGCCCTTGATCATGGTACATTGCGACCACTATATCAAATTCACCTCTGTATGCTTTCAAGAAAACTGTATCAGGCGCTACAGCTCCAGTAACTTTTATTCCTTCAGATTGTGCTTTGATTATTGCAGGATTTATCTCTTCTATTTCTTCATTGCCAAATATTCCAGACTCTCCTGCATGAGGGTTAAGCCCTGCGACTGCAATTCTTGGATTTTCAATACCCATTCTCTTTAATGTATCATGAGCTAATACTATAGTGTCATATACTCTGTCTTTTTTCACTCTGTTGCATGCCTCTCTAAGCGATACATGAGTAGAAACATGAATGACCTTGAGCTTTTCACTCCAGAGCATCATAGCATACTTTTTAGTATTAGTAAGGGAAGCGAATATTTCTGTATGCCCATCATAATTATATCCTGCTAAGTGAAGTGCTTCTTTGTTTAATGGTCCTGTGACGACAGCCTTTATTTTTTTATCCAATGCCCAATTGATTGCAGTTTCAACATATCTGTACGCAGCATCGCCACATATCTTTGATACTTTTCCAAACTGAAAATCATTTAGTTTTAAGTCTACTACATTCACTACATTTATCTTGTCCTCGTCAAATTCAGAAATATCATTAATCACATTTATATCTTTATCCATGCCGAGAAGCTTTAAAAAGTGGGATACAATCTCTTTACTCCCAAATATTATGGATTTCTTTCTGTACTCATCATTTTTTAATGCTTTTAAAGCTATCTCGCACCCAATGCCTGCAGGGTCTCCCATTGTTATTCCAATGTATTTCATTCTTTCACTTCCTTGATTTTTTCTAATGAATATATTAATGCATTTTCGTCTCCAAATGCTCCAGCTTTTGTTATCAATTTCATGTCATTGTAAATACCTCCGCACATTCTCATCATCGGTATCCCAGTGAGCACCTCTTCCTCAATTATAGAGCCGGAAGCGTTTGTAGCCTTGATAAATTCTATTGCTGTATCTCCACCTGTTATGAACAATCCACTTATATCAAGGTTTTGAATGCCATTAATTATTATTTTACTCAAAATCTTTTGAGTAAAATTGCTTATGTCTTCTCTACTCATAGATAACTCTTCGCCTGTTTTTATAGAGTTAAGATAGTCTTCATCGCTATATGACGATGTTACAATGATATCTTTATTCTCTTTAATTAAGTTTCTAATCGTTTCGACATAATTTGAAATATCATCATTGTATAATAGTTTGCTAATATCTATCTTTACTATATCTACCCCTTTAGCGTTTGCATATCTCATTTGTGCTTTACTAACTTCACTTAAACTCCCAACTACAGCAATAGCACTTTTTTGAGGAAATAGCTTCTTAAATAGTTCATTGGCTAATCCAGCTGAACCCACCCATAGAATCTTTCCTTCAATTGTCAAAGCTTTGTCGACCAATACGCTAAAATCATCGTTGTTTTCTATGTCAAACACATGGATGTGTTTATGATTTAAATATAGATCACCTTCTCTAAGCTCTTTCAATTTGTGAAGTTTTACATCACCTATACTATAATCAGAAAATATATAGTTTAATCTATCTTCCAATACAGGTTTCTTAGGATCCTTTGAGAACTCTGTTTGAGTGACTCTTTTCCCATTAACCAAATGTACTCCATCTATTGTAGTTCTACCTATGTCTGGATAACTTGGAGCAAATATTATAAAATCGGGATTGTATAATTCATCTATAGCTTTGATTTCAGCAGATATATTCCCTCTCAACGTTGAATCCACTTTTTTATAGATCAAATCATAATTGTTCAAATCTACAGAGCTCAACTCATTTTTTACCTTTTGCTTTGCTTTATCGCTCATCAAAGCTCGGGACTCTGTGTCTAAGACATAAGAGTAACCATCATCCTCAATGCTACTTCCCTCTAATACAACTTTAGTATTTAAACCCCTTTTTTTCAACTGAACTCCTGTATCATTTGCGCCGGTAAAGTCATCTGCAATTATTAAAATTTTGTCCATGTCAAACCACCTCTAAGCATTTACTGTAACCTCTTTTTTCTTTGATTTCTTCTTGTCAAGGAACGAAACCAGCAAAGGACACAGTATAGCTGTCACTATAACCGCAGCTGCTATCTGAGCTGTTGAAGATGCAACATATGCTTGAAGACTTGGGTCAGCTAACGCAAGTGCCGCAGGTGTCCCTACTGCATTTCCTGCTGTTGTGCCAATCGCAGCTCCAACTGCTTTTCTTTCGCCAAACAATCCAGTTGCAAAATACCCAGCAAGGCCAGTTAGAACAGTTACCATGACTCCCAATACCAACCCAGGTAAACCAGCTTCAACAATCGTTCTAAAATCCAAAGCTGCAC
This sequence comes from Tissierellaceae bacterium, assembly GCA_018434075.1. Taxonomy (GTDB): domain Bacteria; phylum Bacillota; class Clostridia; order Tissierellales; family Tissierellaceae; genus Soehngenia. The sequence continues at coordinate 61,449 of JAHDQA010000076.1, read as the reverse complement.
CGAGTGGAAATGCAAAAAATGGTATTAAAAGAGTAGTCCCTTTACCTAAGAATTCCCTTAAGTCTTCATCTAAATTCCCCAAGATAAACCCAATTACTATTGGAACTAATACAGCAATAAATGCCATAAATGGTATGTTTGCTAAACCAGTTATGCCAAAAGCAAGCATCGTAAAGAAAGGTCCGTCATTTAATGACAATATAGATATTGCTCCTACATCTGTCGAATCGCCATATTGCCCTGCTAATGCAGCATAAAGCCCTCCGTTTGAATTTGTGATAGCTCCAACTAATGCTAAAGGAGTAAGCCCCAATACTCCGGCATTGCCATAAGTCTTACCCACAAACCACCCTATGACAGCGCCTACTAAAAACTTGACTGCTGTTAAAACTACTCCTTTATACAAAGGTTTTCCTGCTTGCTTTACATTTATCTGAGCGCCGTTGCACAATACAAATAGAGCAATCAACGCAGTTGCACTATTTTTAAATAAAGCTGTAGTAAAACCTCCTATTTCTAATGCTTGTGGTGTAAGAGTATTGATAGTAGCGCCTAATAGCAGTGGAACAACCATCAATCCACCAGGTATTTTTTGAATGTTTTTTAAAATTTTCATCCCTTACCCTCCTAAAATGTAGATATCATCTTATATATGCCAAACTCTCTGTGATTAAGTGATTCTGCTTTAGTGAATTTTCCGTTAATTACTTCCAGCATTTGAGAATATATTTCTTCTCCTACATCTGAAATTGTCTTTGTACCGTCAATAATTGTTCCAGCATTTACATCTATATTATCTTTCATTCTTTCATAAGACTCTGGGTTTCCGCACACTTTTATAACTGGTGCAATAGCTGAGCCTGTAGGAGTTCCTCTGCCTGTGGTAAATATAATAAGAACAGCTCCACCTGCAAGCATTCCTGTGATTGATTCAATATCTTGTCCTGGAGTATCCATTATATACAATCCTTTGCCACTTGGCATATCTCCATATGCTAATACATCTTCAATTGTTCTCGTACCACCTTTATAAATGCAGCCCAATGATTTTTCTTCGATAGTAGTTAACCCGCCTTCAATATTTCCTGGCGTAGGTTGACCGCTCCTTAAATCAACTCCCATAGTATTTGCTTTTTTCTCACAATCCAGCACTATCTTCATGATTTTTTGAGCTACTTCTTCATTTCTAGCCCTCTTTGCTAATATATGTTCTGCTCCAATAAATTCAGTTGTTTCAGAAAATATAGAAGTCCCATTTAAATCCACTAATTTATCTGACACATACCCTACAGCTGGATTTGATGCAAGACCAGAAGTAGTATCAGATCCACCGCATTCTATCCCAATGGTAATCTCTGATATATCAATCTCTTCTTTTTTCATCAAACTCAATTTTTCAGCCATCTCTCTCGCTTTTTTTACACCAACTGCTATTGTATTTACAGTCCCCTTATTTTCTTGTATGACAACATAATCAACCATTTTCCCAGTCTTAGCAATTTCTTCACTTACCTTTTTTGTAGGTACCCCTTCACAGCCCAATCCAACTACCAATGCAGCGCCTACATTTGGATTTTTCCCAAAATTTACGAGTACTTTTGTAGTTAACTCTAAATCAGGACCGATTTGACAACACCCGTGTTGATTTGGTATGTACACCGCTCCATTTACTCTCTCTGATATTGCCTTAGCAACTTCACTTGCACAAACTGATGCCGGTATGATGAGTAAATGATTTCTTATACCTACTTTCCCATCCGCTCTTTTATATCCTTCTAATTTCATTTTGCATCAACCTCCAAATCTCCTCTTCCTCTTTCACTGACTACATTGTGTACATGAACGTATTCTCCTTCTTCTATGTCTTGTGTCGCTTGCCCTATTTCTTCGCCGTATTTGAAAATCTCCTCACCTTTTTTTATGTCCTTTATAGCGAACTTATGCCCAAATGGAATGTCTTCTTTTAGCGTGATATTCTTTTCAGTTCCAAAGATATCCACTAAAACGTTTTCTCCCTTAGACAAATCCTTTACTGTAGTTGCTACATTGTCATCTTTATGAGCAACCACTGCCAATTTTAACATATAAACACCACCTTTTATTTTTGCAATATATTATTGCAATTATCGTGCCAATCAGTGCATATTGAAATTAAGAGGATCATAAAAATAAAAAAACATATAGGTTGCAGTTTGCAACATACATGTTTTAAAATAACACTATTCTTTTAATTTTCTCCATATCGTAGTCCTATCTACCCCGAGTATTTTTGAAGCTTCCTTAACACTTCCATTTTTAGAAGAAAGTACGTATTTCATGTATTCCTTGTTAAGCTCTTCTAAATTAAGATATTCGTCGACTACAAATTTATCGCTTTTTTCTTCGCTAATTGAGTCTTTGTCTGTACTTTCCACGCATATATGAGTCAGATCTATTTCATCAGTATCTGTCAATATACAAGCTCTCTCTATCATTGCTTCTAGTTCTCTTACATTCCCCTGGTAATCATAATCAAGCAAGTAATTCAAACAATCGTCATTGATGAACCGTATATTTTTATGGTACTTTTTAGAGTACTTCTCCAAAAAGTGCTTAGATAATACAACTATATCTTTTCTTCTTTCTTTTAAATCCGGTATATTAAGAGGCAATATGTTGATTCTATAATACAGATCTTTTCTAAACTTGCCATCATGTACCAATTCCTTTAAATTTCTATTTGTTCCGCATATAATTCTCACATCGACAGGAAGGACTTTATCATCTCCAATTCTCATAACCTCTTTTTCTTGTAAAATCCTCAACAACCTTCCTTGAAGTTCGATCGGCAGCTCGCTAATTTCATCTAAAAAAATCGTGCCTTTATGCGCTAACTCAAACAGCCCTGGCTTTCCTTTCTTCCTTGCTCCGGTAAATGCACCCTCAACATATCCGAACAGCTCGCTTTCTATCAAGTTAGCTGGCAATGCTGCACAATTGATAGCTACAAAAGGCCCTTTATTTCTCACACTGAAGTTATGAATGCTCTGCGAAAATAGCTCTTTGCCTACTCCAGTAGATCCTGTTATTAGAATTGGCGAATCGTATTTAGCATATCTTTTAGCTATATCTATAGCGTTTCTCATGATTTCACTTTGATATACTATATCTGAAAAATTGTATTTAGCCACAAATCCTTTATTTGACAGCATCATCCTTAGATTGTTTTCTAGTTCTTGCAGTTCAGTTACATCATTGAATGTAGCTACGACTCCTTTTACTTTTTTATCAACAATGATTGGCACCCTATTGGTTGCAATTTTTAAACCATTCACATCTTGCAATTTGCCCAACTCAGCTGTCTTATTTTTTAAAACTTGATCTAATCTAGTAGATGGTATGACATCTTTAATTTTCATCCCAATTACATTTTCCTCAAGCTTAAACATTTCTTTAGCCTTGTTATTTACAAGAGTTATTTTTTCATCTTCATCTATAGAGATTATGCCATCGTGTACAAAATCAACAATTGCTCTAAACCTCTCATTTCTCTCTTGTTCAGCCTTGGACAGCATAAGCACTCTTTGTGCATCTTTAATAGCGCTGATAAGCGAATCTATCCCTGTTTTAATCACATAACTTTTGCAATTCATCTTACTGCTGACTCTGCTTCCTATGGTATCTCCGACAAACACTCTTATACCTTGGTCAATGTATGGTTTTATGACTTCTTCAGCTTTTTCTTCTTTATTTATCTCAATCTTTACAATATCTAGATTTAGCAATTCGCTAATTAAATCCGAACCCCATATTACATTGCCATAACCTACAAGCCCGATCTTGCCTTTGTAGTCTTTAAGCTCAATGAAGCCTCTCAATAAATCAAAAGAAGTCACAGCAATCTCAACAACAGGTATATCTACCTCTTTTTTTATCATGCTGTATGTTCCACCTCTAGATATGATTATCTTTGCACCTTCTTTTACAGCTTTTTTCGCCTCAACCACACCTTGACTCAAATCTCCAAAAATAACTTCTACATCTTCATAGTTTTTATCTTCAACTACTTTATTCGCCAGCTCATAAAGCTCCATAAAAGGAGCAATAATCACTATATCTTTCATTAAATCACCACTTTCACATACTATATGTATTATATCAAATGATGGGAGAAAATAATAAAAACCCCTATATTTATTAGGGATTTTTGTGATGAATTGATATGAATATATGTCATCAATTATTACGTTTCAGAACTTTCTTTGCTAGATTAAAAGTATTTGTTTTAATAAGTAAATTTATCATAACTGATTTTAATCTCAAAGAAAAAGAATCTTTACAGTACAAATCGACCAATTCATCGAATTCCATTGTCTTTAATCTATTCATGAATTCATCTCTTGAAGGGTGTTTTTCTGCTGACTTTAGAGCAGCTTTATTATATTCTAGGGCTTTTTTTATATCCACTTCTTCGGATTTCACACTGTCATTTAAAGTTTCAAATATTTTTTTGCCTTTAAGACTGTTCAATGTTATTAGTGAAGTCCCTAAATCATCCTTAAATGAATCAGTTACTTCTTCTATGCCCCAGAAATCAGCTAGAGTCATGTCACTATATCTTTTATATCCTTTAAACTTGCAGTTATAACACGATGGTCTTAGTGCTATGTCTTTTAGAAATGCTCTCATGTACATATCTTTATCTAATGTATGGAGATACTCTGTATTATTTGCAAACTCAAATAATACAGAGTATCTCTTCCATCCATATTTCTTATGTCTGAAAGAGATTCTCTTAGCTGTTGATTTTGCTTCTCTTTCCCTGTATTCTTTATATTTATTCCACATAAATGGCGATGGAACACCATGACAAACTAAATCTACACAAACTAAGTTATCGTAGTCTTTACCAAGATAACTTTTTAGTCCAGCTACTTGACATGGAGTGCCAGTAAACAAGACCAAACGATCATTATCTAAAAAATCTTTAACTTGCTTATATGTAGTACCAATGTTGCTTTGAACATATTTTGAGCCAGTAAACTTATCTAAAATTACATTCATATCATCAGAATAAAAGTGTTTAAGATTAAATTCTTTATCAAAACCTGCTCCAAATACTATTCCTTCATTACTTATAACTTCTTGAGCAATTAAAGAGAATATGCCTCCCGAAGAGCTAATTAACCTTATTTTATCATCTTTTGCTTGGCATGCATAAGCTATTAACATTTCGTTACCCATTGCCTCAGGCAATTTTTTAAGTGAAGGACAAATATTTACGCATTTATTACATTGAATGCAATATTCTATATTAACTCTAGGGTATAAAAACCCTTCTTCATCAAATTTCATTTCAACACAATCTTGAGGACAAATATTCATGCATGCATGACAACCAGTACACAAATTCTTATTTGTTAGTTTATCTTCTATCATATTATCACCCACTAATTCCTAGTAGAATCTAAAGCTTTCTGTAAATAATTTATTGAACGTTGTCTTTCGTGTTCTAAAATATCATTTACAGCAGAATAATCTACGTTTAAAATATCATCAATATCATAATTTCCCTTGAATTCTCTAAATTGCAATCCAAATATACTAAGGATATTATCGATCCTCGTGTACATTGATGGCCCCTCACTAAGTCTCTCGAAAACTAAGAAGGGTTTATTAAATATAATCGAAAATGCAACCCCATGAAATGAATCAGTAAATATGATTTTTGCTTCTCTAATATGTGCAATAAATGAACTTGGGTCTAATATATATGTATCTTTATTTTTTACATCCCCAAAGTTTATAATTTCTAGATTATTTTCTTCTGCTATCTTATTTATATATTTTTTCAAATTATTGTCCATTTCTCCAAGAAAATATGTCATAATGAAATCTTTCTCAGGTAGAATTTCACCATTGCAAGATATTTCTATCCAACTTTCTTTATTTAAAGTTAAAGTTGGGTCTAATAAAATTTCCGCTTTTCTACCTGTTAATTCAAATATAATATCAGCTCCAGATTTCTCTCTTACTGAAAGTGCCTTAAATTCACTAAGCCATTCTTTATAAATAGACACATATTGGTCAGGAATAGTTTCAATTCCAAAACTAGGAGCATACGCAACTCTTTTCTCAATAGGAGCAAATTTTAGAAAGTCAACACAAAATCCACTTCTAAAGTTTGGATTCCATATTTGATCACTTCCAGCTAAAAAACATGAAAATCTTCTTCTCGTACATCACAAAAATCTTTATTGATCATATAATCAGTTTCATTTATGTATTTATTACTCCATACTTTAAAATTTTCAATTCTTTGTTTTTGGATTTCTGAATATTTATTTGTTAATAATGTGTTTTTAGCTTTAATAATTCCAAATTTAAAAATATCTTTTAAAGTTTTATTTTGAATTCTCTTTATAATGTTTTTATTACTTGAAGTTGGAAAATTAATGATTGTAATTGGATCATACCCTAAAGATTTAACAGTCTCTTGAACTGCATAGTTTTGTAACCTGTTTCCATAATTATTGTAATCAATTATTGTGATAATACCTACTTTAGTCATTATACTTCCTTCTTTCATAATTTTTCATCCATCGTTTTAACTTTAAAGTATATAATTCTAACTTTAAACTTCGTAATCCGTTTCCGTAATATTTTTCATTGAAATAGATTTTATACTTATTGAAATATTCAATAATATCTTTACTATTTGCCTTTCTATTTACCGCATCGCAAAGTCTATAAATTATCAGAGCTCTAAGCCTATATTTTATTAAAGCATCTAGTATATCAGTATTTTTATTAATTCGATCTTCTAACAGAAGTCGATTTATCGAATGGAAATCGAGATCTATTTTGTCTAATGAAAAACTTGAAAGCTGTTTCTCATCAATTGAATATGTTTATTTGCAAATCTTCATTATTTCGTGACCAATAAATATTTTCTTCTATTTTTTTAAACTGTAAAAATTCGATGATATTATTAAATAATAATTCATCATTACCTGTATCTAAATTATATCCATAATGAGTAGACATTTGTAATATACATTTACATAATAAAGCTTCTTCAAGTTCTTCCCTTTCATATAAATTCTTTGTTATTTTAAATATACTTTCTTGTTGATTTTCTTCATATAAAATTAGATTCATATAGTTAAACTCTGCATTCAATTGTTTGACTGCAGCCCAAAAACTATCGTAATCATTATGTTTAAGATTATATATAAATTTTTTTAGTGTTTCTTCGTTAAACTTGGGGTGTAAACCATGATAAACATCTTTGTAATTTATATCAGGATTAAGAATAATAGATAAATCAAACTCCAAACCCTTAATAGATAATAAACAAAAGTTATTTACATAATTATCTTTAATTTTATGTTTAATAAACTTATTTAAATCGTTAATATTTGTTTTAATAAAACTAGAATACATAATTTCTAACACACCTTATAATGGAAATTAGACAGTGTGAGTCTGCTTTCTCTCATTTTTAATTAGTAATATTTTATTAATAATTCCAATACTTATATACATAATTACATCACTAATAACAAACTTTTATTATGTTCATAATTTATGTATTAATACCACGATATTAACTTTCATTAAATTCGTTAATATTTATTAAAATTTGGCTTAAGTACTTTTCATCAAAACAATCTGAAATTTCAACATCAGTGTCAACTTCATTTACAAATTTATTTTTTATAGCTATTTTTACATTGGCGTTTCTTAGATACCATTCATATTCTATATCAAAATGTATTATAGTATTTTTTTGAAATATCGAATTGTTTATTCCATATTCTTCTATTCCTAAATAGATGAGACTGCCAAAATAATTTCGCTTCATCTGTATATTTGTTTAAATCTCCAAAAACATCTGGAATACAAATCATAAGATTATCATAATTAGTAGCCATAATATCTTTTAATTTATTAGCTAGTTCTACATCATATTTCTGAAACCCTATACTTTTCCCCTTAATTATCTCCATCTCACCATCTCCAAATCTAATTACAGATGAGTTGTAATTTAATATTTTTGATATAGTTTCATCTATGGAGTAGACCTCTAAACAATTTGTTTTGAGAAACTTTATATTTATATAATATACTAATTTTACTATTATTGTTTTTATACATAATATTAGGCTTTTCATACTTCTTCCTTGGCTTATACTCTATCCAGATTATAATATAAATTTAACCAATCACTTTTGGTTTTAGAAATTAAAATAATAAAAATAGCTTTGTATCCAAAATACATGAGTTCTCAAAATCTCGTTTAACTCTAAAATTTTATAGCTAATTCATTTCTTATTTCAAATAAACAATTTACTCATTGATTGTAAAATGTACTACATAAATCTTTTTCATAATTTATTAATTCAAAAATTTAATCACCTATCTCTGATATTAACACCCACAAGCTTTAATTTCTTATAATACAAATAATTTATTATTCTAAATACTATTACAGGAATAAAGAATATTGACCGAAACATAATAAAGCAATGAATCATAGCCTTTATTATGTTCTTTTCTTTTATAGCTATTACTAGCATGTCCCATCTATATCCACCGAGATGATATCTATATAAAACAAAAGCTCTAAAACTCCCAATTGTAGTTACATGTTTGTTGAATATTCTTTTTAACGCTGCTTTTCTTTTATTAGAATATCCTTTTGATAACGATCCTGATCTAACCATATATTCCGCGAGGGGTTCATTTATGTATTTCCATTTAGCTCCATTGCGTAATAGTCTAAGCCATAAATCATAATCTTCTGCTTCGCCTCTCAATGATTCATCATATCCACCAATAGATTTTATGGCATCAGCTTTTACAATCATCATAGAAAAACTTACTGCTTTCCATAATAATGCTTTATATTGATTTTCTAATGGTTCTTTGAACTCATTTGAATAAGCAGGTTCATCTGAAATTCTTTGTCTTTTCTCGTTTACATAGTAATAGTTAGATATACATAACTCACAACCTGACTTTATTAAATCAGGAATCATAATACTCAATCTATTCTTTAACCATTTGTCATCAGAGTCTAAAATAGCTATATATTCACCGTGTGAATTATTTATTCCAGTATTTCTAGCTCCAGCAACTCCCTTATTTTCTTGTTTAATAATCGTAATGTCATCATATTTTTGTAATATTTTGGAAGTATTATCGGTAGAGCCGTCATCAACAACAATTACTTCTATGTTAGGATAAGTTTGCATTAAAGCACTTTCTATTGCGGTTTCTATATATTTTTCACTATTATATGTAGCAATAATTACACTTACCAAAGGAATTTCTTTATTCATCCAAAACCACCGCCTTATGAAATTTAAGATTATATTATTAATCAATTTTCCAGTTTAGAAAAGTCTAATATGTATAAAATACCCCCTCCTATCATACCTATTATGTTTAAAATTAATGCATTCTCTATTTTATATTTTTTTATTGGAAGTTTAGCATGAAATAAAAATCTATAATAATTAATAATGTTCTTCAATTTATAGCTGTAAGGTATATCATAGTCCAGATTTGATTTATATAATAGCAGTGTTCCATTTATATTATTTATTCTGAGGTTTAAACTTTTTGCTGATAAGCCATCTTCAAGATAATTACATATATAAATAATTTCATTTACCCACCTCATCAAGTACTTTTCTCCTAATCTGTTCCAGACAATACTCTCTGAAATGAATTTTTCACCTTCAATTTCTGGAAATTTATGAATTTTTAATTTTTCTGTAACAAATGCCTCTGCTTTATCTCCTTTTATCTTATATTTATATCTATATTCTAATATGCTGCAATCAAAGATATAATTTGGATGACAACTTCCTACAATTTTTTCTGAATTATATCCTCTTAACCCAGATATACCGCAGAATTTTCCCTTGTCTTCTATATTATCCCAATTACTCACAAGAATTTCTAAAGCATCTTCAGTTAAGTAATCATCACTATCAACAATAAAAAACAATTCCCCATGTGCAATGTCTACAGCTTTGTTGATTGCTCTATGTTTACCACTATTTAATTGTTTTTGATATATAATATTTAATTTGCCCTCCTCTATAAATGAATTTATTAAAACTTCAGTATTATCCGTTGAGCCATCATCAATTATAATCCATTCAAAATTTTTAAATGTTTGTTCTATTAAGCTCTTGTATAAATTATCTATAATATATGCACGATTAAATGTTGGTGTAAATACAGTTACTTTGATATTCAAGATATCAACTCCTTTTTAGTTCCCATTAACATATCTATTGGTTTCTAATTGTATTGAATTAGAATTGCTATTATCCATCAAGATTGATAATGGAATTAAGTAAAAACTCCAATCTGTTGGTTGTACACTTAAGGGATGTAAACTAATAATGAATGAAAAAACTAATAATAACAATATAGTTGGCAGCATACTATTATCATATTTTATTTTTTGAAATCCAAATGCAATTGGATAAATAATTAATATTAATAAGCAAATAAATGGAAATATCCCTAAATCAGCAAATACTTGAAGATAAGCATTATGAATAACTATTCCATTAGTAGTAGTTGTTCCGAAACCCTGTCCAATTAAAAAAGAATAATTTTTTATCTTTGAAATTGAATCAAGAATCATTTGTCCACGAACAGGATCAGCTTGTACCAAAAAGTTATCAAAATTTAACTTAAAAAATAAATTAATTGTTTCTAAGCCTCTTTTCACTGAATTAGTGTCTAATAGTTTTTGATAATAAAAAATAGATAAAATGCTAATTATAATTATAAATATAAAAATCTTAATAATTGATTTTAAAGTGAATTTCAAACCCCTTAGTATGTTCCAGATAATATTAATCAAATATATAGTTAGAATTAAAATAACACTTATAAAGCCTGTCCTTGATCCGTCAAAAGATATTATATATATGCTTAAAATGAGAAGTATCAAATTCTTTGATTTATTGTCGTTGTTCTTAATCAAATTCCACACAACAAATGGAAGAACTAACAACCCTACTTTATACAATGATCCAGCATAATTAAGTATTGTTGAGCCTCTCAGAAATCCAGTTTCTCTCGATAAAGTATCACTTACTATTTTCCCACCGAGTATTAAAAGAAAATTAGCAGCTACATTTACTGTTAATAATGATAATAATTGAACTTTTGTGTAAAAGCTCCGAATAGTTGGATATATCATAAAAAAAATCAACATTAATTTTACACCATGTATTATATTTTGAACATTTTTAGATAGAAGTATTATTGATGAAGATAACAATAATGCTGATAAATAGATTGGCAATTCATTTTTTGAAAATCTAAAGGTTAATCTATTATTATTATAATTAACAATTATTAAGTAAGTCGATATAATTAATACAAAAAAGAAGTTGATATTCCCTATATTGATCAATTTTGATATATCGGCAGATAACAAGAAAAAAACTAATAGAAACTTGGCAATTTTGTTTTTACTATATATATCACTTTCTATACAGATTTGGTTCATTTCCTTACTCCCTCATTAATTAATATGCATAAATATATTTATAGTCTTTCTTATTTAAGTGTATAAATATAATTGCATTTAAATTTATTGATAAAAATTCATACAACTTTATGTTCAACCTGATTATATTCTTTATTCGATAAACGTAATTCTATCTAAACATCTCCTCATGAGCTTAGATACACTTTCCCTTCGTTAGCTACATATAAATAAATTCTGACTTTTTTCATAACCCTTTTTCCATTTTAATTCTTTTATAAAAATAATAGTGATGAAAAAACAAGTAAATCATATTTTAAACTTTCTAATTATAGTAAATTCGTATTTTTTTATATATCCCTTAAACTTCACTTATATCTTCTATTTTAGAAAATTTATTTATTACACAAGTATGATATTATAAATTTCATATGCAAATATCATTACATATGAATTAATTATTTCCGTATAGCTTAATAAGAAAATTTAAATTATTCTCTATATCATAATGTTTCGACTTATTAAACTCTTTTTCTACAATTTGATTATAATATGATTTATCTGATATTAACTCACTAATTAAATTCGAAAGATTTACATGATTGCCTCGTTCAAATAATATCCCAGCATCTCCTATTATCTCTCTTAATCCATCAACGTCACTAGCTATAACTGGTTTCCCAGATGCCATCCCTTCAGCTGCCGATAAGCCAAAACCCTCCCAATTTGATGATAATACTATTATATCAGATGTTTTCATAATCCGTGCTACGTCTTCTCTGTATCCCAAAAAATGAACTCGTTCAGATATACCTAAATCATTTGTTAACTTTTTACATTCTTCTAAAAGTGGTCCTTCTCCAACTAGAACCAGGTGAATATCTGAATTTAATTTTTTCATAGCTCTTATTAATGTAGGTTGATCTTTTGCTTCACTAAATCTAGCAACCATCGTGATAACCTTTGTTTCTTCGTTAAATTTGCTAACTATTTCTTCTTTTTTATATGGTAAAGCGTTACTAAATTTATCCATATCAATCCCATTATGTATAACTATAAACTTATCTCTACACTTTTCTTTTACCTTGAGCCAGTTCATCAAATTTTCCTGTGTTTTCTCGGATATGCTGATTATTTTATCGTATTTTCTATAAATGTATTTATCAATATGCTTAAAATATGCTTTCTCTCTTCTTCTATTGTGTGAACTGTGTTCAGTTGTTATGAGTTTGATTTTCTTGTTTTTAAAATGTGGTTTTGCCAGTGCAACCCAATATTGTGTAGGAAATAAATGAGCATGTATAATATCATAATTGCCTTTATTGACAAACTTAGCAATATCTATTGCATTGAGTAGATTATATATTTTTCTCCTTTGTAACACATTTACTTTGATTCCATTTTTTATTAATTCTTTATCAAATACATTTTTTTCATCGGTTAAAAGTAACAGCTCACATTCTATTTCATCATAACTATTTAGTCTGGGTAATAAATCTGCAATTAATCGTTCTGCTCCACCTGATCCCAAGTTATTGATTATATGAAGTATCCTCATGTTCTTCTACTCTCCTGTTAAACATTTAGTATATATATCTTCCATATCTTTAGATACATTTTCTAGTGAATATTTCTTTATTAAATTTAAACTAGCTTCACTAAATTTTCTATACAATGTATTATCTGAATAAATTTTATAAATTGAATCAGCAAACTTTTCAATATCATCAATATCAACTACATATCCATTGACTTCATTCTTAACTAGATCTCTATTACCTCGACAGTTTGAAACTACTAATGGTAGACCTGTAGCCATAGCTTCCATTACATTTACGGGAAGGCCTTCTCTTTTAGATGATGAAACAGCTACATCCGATAATTGTAATAGTTTATCTATATCTTTTCTATAGCCAAGAAAAAGTATATGATTTCTTAAATTCATAGCATTTACCTTTTTTTCATAATCATCTAATTTTTCTCCTCTTCCTGCTAATAATAATTTTATATTAGGTATTTTATCTTTTAAACTATTTACGGTATCTATTAAAAAATCTTGGTGTTTATTTGCATTCAATTCTCCTGCATAAAATAATATAAAATCATCTTCACTATATCCATATTCTTTTCTTAATCTAATTTTGTTTTCTACTGTTTGTGGAGTAAATTTATTTAGATCAATACCTACCCCATTGACCAATCTAACTTCTCTAGATTTGAACTTATTCTTTGCAATATTGTAGTCTTCTTCATTTATTGTTATTAAGCAATCTGTATACTTAGATAACCATTTTTCAACAGGATAATAGAGAATCCAGTTCTTTAAAGGTGCTCCTTTATAAAAATGGAAGCCATGTGCTGTATAGATTATTCTTACATCATCATTTCTTGTTTTTCTTACAGCCAATCTAGTAAGGACACCACCAACAGGTGTATGGCAATGTATAACATCGTATTCATTTTGTTCTATTGTTTTTATTAAATCTCTATAGGCTTTTAAATTTTCATATTGGAATGGATTTCTTTTAAAGCATATATTCCATTTGTTATCTATAAATGGAATATTTTCATTTCCATAACTTGCTACATCTACTTGATTTCCCATATCTTTAAACATTTTAATATATGGGATATGAAAAGACTTTATATGTGTATCTACAGTTGCTACAAACAATATTTTAGCCATATTACTCTCCCTATTTTATTCTCCTAGCTGGTACACCTACATAAGTTCCAGGCTCTGTTATATCTTTAACTACAACTGAGCCAGCCCCAACGGTTACATTGTCACAAATATTAACTTTATTAATAACTGTAGAACCAGCACCAATCCAAGAATTTTCCCCGATTGTAACATTTCCACACAATATAACACCAGGTGAAATGTGAGTGTTTTTCTTTATTATGTTATCATGCTCAATTACTGATCCAGTATTTATAATACAATTTTCTTCAATAATCGAAGATGTATTTATTATAACACCGCACATAATTGTATTGCCTTTTTCAATTACAACATTGTTAGAAATTATAGCTTTTGGATGTATTAAAGATGCTACAGAATATTTTAATTTTATCAAATTTAGATAAATATATTTTCTCTGTATATTATTCCCTATTGCAACAATAAAATCATTATTTTCTATCCTATCAAAATCTAAATCGGATAGCTTCCCAATTAGGCTTCCAGGTAATCCTTCAGAGTTTTTTAAATAATCATCAACAAAATAAATATTTAACCATTTGTTCATATTTAGAGCAATATCAAAGCATACTCTTCCATGCCCTCCCGCTCCAATTATAATTAAATCTTTCATCTATTAACCTCCAAATTACCTTTGAATGATTCCATTGTAACATCATCTTTAGAATTTATTCCTTCTCTTTTTATTACTTTTTCAATCGTTCTGAAAATAATAAATAAATCAATTTTTAGTGTTAAATTTTTCGCATATTTCACATCCAAATCAAATTTTTCTTCCCAGGTAATTGCATTTCTTCCATTGACTTGTGCTAATCCTGTTAACCCAGGCCTTACAGTGTGTCTAAGTTTTTGTTTTTCATTATATAATGGTAAATATTCGACTAAAAGTGGTCTTGGACCGACTATGCTCATATCACCTTTTAAAATGTTAACTAGTTCTGGCAATTCATCTATTGATGTAGATCTTAAAAATTTTCCAAAAGGAGTTAATCTATCTGAATCAGGTAAAAGCTCGCCATTTTCGTCTTTTTCATCTGTCATAGTTCTAAATTTGTAAATCGTAAATATCTTTTCATTTAAACCTGGCCTTTGTTGTTTAAATATGATAGGGGAACCAAGCTTTACTCTTACTAATATAGCTATTAATAATAGTAGTGGACTTAAAATAATCAATGCAATGATAGAAAGCAAAAAATCTAAAGGTCTTTTAAAAAATCTTTTGTATATGCCATTTGAGATGGTCAGTTGAACTGCTGGACAGTTGGAAGGGAAAGTATCCTTTTTAGTTTTAGTTTGCATCTTAACTCCACAGCTCCTTTATAATTTCACATACTCTTTCTAAGTCTTCATCAGTCATTTTTGAGTCTGATGGTAAGCAAACTCCAGTTTCAAATAAATTTTTGCTTACATTTCCACCTACATAATCATACTTTTCAAAAAATGGTTGCATATGCATTGGTTTCCAAATTGGCCTTGATTCTATATTCTCTTTTTCTAATGCTGTCATAATATCCAAAGGCTTTATCTTGCCATTTAATGTTATACAACTTAGCCAACAGTTTGGATTATTCCAATCATTCATTGGCATGAAATTTATGCCATCAAGATTTCCCAGGTTTTCTTTATAAAACTCAAAAATATATCTTTTTTTTGCTACTCTTTCATCTAAGATTTTGAGTTGACCTCTACCTATCCCAGCTACTATATTGCTCATTCTATAGTTATAACCTATCTCTTCATGTTGGTAGTGTCTTGCTTTTTCTCTACTTTGGGTTGACCAAAATCGCACCTTTTCTATTCGCTCTTTGTCTTCGGATACAAGCATGCCTCCACCTGATGTGGTGATTATCTTGTTCCCATTGAAGCTAAACACTCCGAATTTTCCAAATGTTCCAGTTTGTTTGCCTTTGTAAGTTGTTCCAAGGGATTCCGCCGCATCTTCTATCAATGTTATTCCATGTTTTTCACATAATTCTATGATAGGGTCTAAATCTGCTGATAATCCATATAGATGTACGACTATTGCATATTTTGTATCAGGATATTTTTTTATTGCATGTTCTAATGCATTTGGGTCCATATTCCAAGTTTTCTCATCGCTATCGATAAATATTGGCACAGCATTTTCATAGATGATCGGGTTTGCAGTTGCAGAAAAAGTTAAGCTTTGACAAAAAACTTTGTCATTTGGTTTAACGCCTGCAGCTTTTAATGCCATATGAATTGCTGATGTACCAGAAGATAGTGCTGCAGCATAACAAGAACCTATTTTAGTTGCAAATTCAGTTTCAAAACTATCTACATTTGGCCCTAGTGGTGCTACCCAATTTGTTTCAAATGCTTCTTCTATGTATTGTTTTTCATATCCTTCTTCGCTCATGTGAGGGCTGGAGAGGAAGATTTTCTTCTTATTAATGTTATTTGTATTACTATTGTTTGTAGTCATAGTAGATGTTTCCTTTCATTATGGTTTATTTATAAAGTAGAAAGTGGAAAGTTGGACGGTTGGACAGTAGTCAGTTTTCAGTTAGTCAGTGGTCAGTAATCTGTTGGTCATAAAATTCAAAAGCTTTTCCTGTTCGACTGTCTACTGTGTGCTGGCCAACTTGTTTATCAATCCACCCAGTAATCTACCAACCTCATCCATGTTTTCATAAATTTCTTTATATGTATTTTCATCTATGTAATTCAGATCTTTTGCCAGTAGCATCTGGTATTTAATTTCCTCAGTAGAGTTGAAAGTGGAAAGCTGAAAGTAGAAAGCTGAAAGTGGAATTGGATGTTGGAAAATTTATTCGTCTAGTGATACCATCAGCCCATTTAAAAGTCTTCCTACTTCTTTAGCTATATTTTGTAATTCATTACTTTTCTCTTCATCTATGTAATTCAAGTCTTTAGATAATAAAATCTGATATTTCAACTCTTCCAACGATCCTCTTGCGATCAATAAAAAACGCTTAAAATCTTTACTTGATCCTCTAGCTTTTCCTTCAACTATATTGCATGGTATAGATGTTGATGCTCTTCGCATTTGGGATGTTAAGCCAAACAATTCGTCCTTAGGGAAATCTTTTGTAATTTCATATATTTTCAAGACTAATTCATGTGCTTTTTGCCATACTATTAATTTAGCAGTATCTTGGTACATAGTTAAGCCTCCATGTTGGTTAGTTGGACTGTTTGACGGTTGGACAGGTGGTAAGTTGGAAAGTTGGTAGGTTGGAAAGTAGAAAGTTTGTCAGTTGGTCAGTAATCTATTGGTCAGGAAGTCAGATGCTCTTCCTGTCCACTGTCCAACTTTAAGCCTTTTAGCTTTCCCTTTATCACTTTCTCCCATCAAAAAACTTAATTATCCTATCTTCTTCGTATCCTATATTTTTAAGCTCTTTTGCTATTTGTTCTTCATATGTGTAGCTAGATATGAAAATCGCATCATGGGGATATTTATCTAGGTCTACTTTTGAAATAATGGGGATATTTTCTATTTCTTTTCCTCTTTTTTCTAAGTCATCGTCTATTATCGCAGGTATGGTGATATTTAATTTAGTTGAATTTTTAAGCGTTGTTAATATTATTTCGCATACTTCTCCTGCTCCGTAAAGTATTATTTTATGATAGCCTTTACTAGTTGCATTAAGTAGAAAGTCTTCTAGTTCTTTTTTAGCAAGCATATAATAATTTATGAGTTCTTGCATATATGATATATTTAAATAGTTTTTTCTCTTTTTCCCTTTTGCTGTTATGTGATATTTTATAGTTTTGGAACTTAAATACTCTCTTTTTAAATATCCTTTTGCTTCCCCTTCATCTAAATAGAGATTTATCATAGATGCTGCTGAGCCGATTATTTTCCCCAACTCTTTTTGAGTAGTGTCTGGGTGTTTTTCTATGTACTCTAAAAGCATCATCTCTTTGTATTTAAGTGTGGGTGTAAAAAAAGGATTATTGTTATTTATTTTCATAGATTCCACCATTTCTTTATTCGTTTGTTGAACGATTAAATTATAGCACCATTTTGGGTAACATGCAATACATACTAAACAAAAAACCCTGGAAATTTCCAGGGTTAGTTGAATTTCTTTAAGAGTATGCTTGCGTTATGTCCTCCAAACCCCAATGAGTTTGAAAGCGCATATCTTATATCTCTATTTACTTTTACATTTGGTGTATAGTTTAAGTCGCATTCTTCGTCTTTTGTTTCATAGTTTATAGTTGGTGGAATTGTACTTTCTTTTATTGCCAAGGCTGTCGCTATGGCTTCTATTCCACCTGCTGCTCCAAGGAGATGTCCTGTCATTGATTTTGTTGAGCTTATATTTATATCTTTTGCATGTTCTTTAAATAAGTCTTTTATCGCCAATGTTTCCAATTTATCATTGTAGTAGGTGCTAGTTCCATGTGCATTTATATAGTCTACTTCATCGAATGGAGCTTCTGCCTCTAAAAGTGCAAGCTGCATTGCTGTCCTCGCTCCTTCTGCGTTTGGATCTGGCTGTGTGATGTGGAATGCATCTGTAGTTGCTCCGTATCCGACTATTTCAGCATATATATTTGCATTCCTCTTTAATGCGTGCTCTAGCTCTTCAATGAACAATATCCCTGCTCCTTCCCCAATGACAAATCCATCTCTGTCTTTGTCAAAAGGTCTGCTGGCTTTTTGAGGTTCATCATTTCTTGTTGACAAAGCTTTCATTGAACTAAATCCTGCTACTGCCATTGGTGTAATAGCTGCTTCACTGCCTCCTGTTACAGCTGCGTCAATTACTCCTAGCTTTATCATCCTAAATGCTTCTCCTATAGCATGTGTTCCAGATGCACAAGCTGTAGTTACAGTCATTGAAGGCCCTTTTAAGTTAAAGCTTATTGCAATCTGTCCTGCTGCCATATTCGATATCATCATTGGTATGAAAAATGGACTGATTCTAGTAGGCCCTTTTGTCATGAGTTTTTCTTTTTCTGTCTCAAATGTTGATATTCCACCAATCCCAGAACCAATAATCACACCAACTCTGTTGGGGTCAAGTTCTTGTGGTGTCACTTTAGCATCTTCAAGTGCCAAGTGAGTGCCTGCGACTGCGTATTGGGTAAATAGATCCATTCTCTTTGCTTCTTTTTTGTCCATATAAAGAGTTGGATCGAAATCCTTTACTTCTGCTCCTATTTTTACCTCAAAATCTGTTGTGTCAAATTTAGTTATATAGTCTATCCCCGACTTTCCACTTGTCAAAGCCTCCCAGAAACTGTCTTTGCCAATCCCCACAGGGCTGACAGCTCCTAGTCCTGTGATGACTACTCTTCTATTTGACATCTATGCTATTTTCTCCTCGATATATCTTACGATGTCACCAATGTTTTTAAAGTTTTCTGCGTCTTCATCGGGGATTTCTATTTCAAATTCATCTTCTAGAGCCATCATTATTTCTACTGCATCTAGTGAGTCAGCTTGTAGATCGCCCATCATAGATGTTTGCATAGTTATTTCATCTTCTTCTACTCCTAATTGATCAGCTATGATATGTTTTACTTTTTCAAATACCATTTTACATTCCTCCTAAAATATTATATATTCATTCCACCATCTATTTGTATTACTTGGCCTGTGATATAGTCTGATTTTTCGCTTGCTAAGAAGCTCACAAGATTAGCTACATCTTCAGGTTTTGCAAAGTAACCTAATGGTATGTTTTTGAGCATTTCCTCTTTTACATCTTCTTTTAACACTTTAGTCATGTCGGTTTCTACAAATCCCGGCGCAATTGCGTTTGCTCTGATGCCTCTTGAAGCAAACTCTTTGGCAATGGACTTTGTAAAGCCAATCACTCCTGCTTTTGATGCTGCATAGTTTGCCTGTCCTGCATTTCCCATGATGCCTACTACTGATGAAACGTTGATTATTTTTCCGTATCTCTTTTTCATCATAGGTCTTATGACTTCTCTTGTTGTCAAAAATACACTTCTTAAATTTACTTCTATAACTCTATCAAAGTCTTCTGTTTTCATTTTCATCAAAAGTCCATCTCTAGTGATACCTGCATTGTTCACTAACACATCTACCGTGCCAAGTTTTTCTTCGATTTCTTTGATAGCTTCTTTTACATCTTCTTCTATGCTCATGTCTTTTTTTATGCTCAATGCATTTGAGCCAAGTTTATTCAATTCTTCTAAAGTATCGTGAGCTGCATTTTCGTCTGATGAATAGGTAAAAGCGATGTCGTATCCGTCTTCTGCAAGTTTAAGCGCTATGCTTTTGCCTATTCCCTTGCTTCCTCCTGTTACTAGGGCAATTTTTTTATCCAAAATTTATGCCCCCTTTGTAAGCTTTTCTACTGTTTGTCTAAAAGTTTCCATATTGTTTATATTCAGTGTAGTTACTTCTTTGTTCATGCTTTTGCCAATTCTCTTTACAAAGCCAGATAGTGATTTGCCTGGTCCTATTTCTATGAAAGTATCTACTCCATCGTTTATCATGTTTTCAATTGATTGCTGCCACAATACTGAGTGGGATACTTGATCAACTAGCTTTTGCACTATCTCGTCTTTAGTTTCTACTGGTTTTCCGTCTACATTTGATATGACGGTCTTTTGTAGATCATTTATCTTTACTTTTTCCAGCTCTCTTCTCAATTTTTCACCTGCTGGCGTCAAAAGTGAAGTGTGGAATGGAGCGCTTACTGGCAACTCTACTGCTTTTTTTGCTCCAAGTTCTATAGCTTTTTTGCATGAAATCTTTATTCCTTTGAGTTCTCCTGATATTACTATTTGTTCAGGAGAGTTGTAGTTTGCAACTTCTACTATTCCATAGTCTTTACCTGCTTCCAATACTTCAGGTAGATAAATTCTATCTAGACCCAAGAGTGCAGCCATGCCGCCTACTCCTTGTGGAACAGCTTCTTGCATGAACTTTCCTCTTTCTCTTACCACTCTCAATGTATCGGAAAAACTCATTGCTTTGCTTTTTACAAGTGAACTGTATTCTCCTAAGCTTAAACCTGCTGTGTAGTCACAGTCTATTCCTTCTTTTCCCAAAGCTTTTAGCATTGCTATGCTTGCTGTGAGCACTGCTGGTTGAGTTATTTCAGTTTTCATCAAGTCTTCTTCTGTGCCTTCGAATATCAATGAGCTTAATTTCATGTTCAATGCATCGTCTGCTTCTTCAAAGACCAATTTTGATTCTTTTATCTCGTCATAGAAGTCTTTTCCCATGCCTACATATTGTGATCCCTGTCCAGGGAATATAAATGCTATCTTACCCATATTATCTCCCTCCTATCATTTTAGAAAGGTTTTGTATTACTGTTTCAGCTTCACTGCATATGCCTTCTATTATTTCTTTACATGGTTTTATGTCATTTATGAGTCCTGCTATTTGTCCACTCATGACAGAGCCTTGTTCTACATCGCCCTCTACTACTGCAAGTCTCAATTTGCCTGCTCCAAATTTATCTAATTCTTCAAGTGGCACATTTTGTTTTTCTAGCTCTAAAAATTCCCTTGTGAATTTATTTTTTATTACTCTTACTGGATGCCCTGTAGTCCTTCCTGTTACTATCGCATCTCTGTCTTTAGCTTTTAAGAGCATGTTTTTATAGTTTTCGTGTACTTTTGCTTCTGTGGAAAGTACAAATCTCGTACCCATTTGCACTCCTTCTGCTCCAAGCGCAAATGCTGCTACAAATCCTCTTGCATCAGCAATCCCACCTGCTGCTATTACTGGAATGCTCACTGCATCGACTACTTGAGGTACTAAAGCGAATGTGGTCAATTCTCCTATATGTCCACCTGCTTCTGTACCTTCTACTATAACTGCATCTACTCCCTCTTTTTCCATTCTCTTTGCGAGTGCTACACTTGGTACTACTGGTATTACTTTTATATTCCTTTCTTTAAACCTTTCAAGGTATTTCCCAGGATTTCCTGCACCAGTTGTAACCACAGGCACCCCTTCTTCAAGAACTGTGTCTACTACTTCATCTACAAATGGTGAAAGTAGCATTATATTTACGCCAAATGGCTTATTTGTCATTTTTTTTACTGCTCTAATCTCATCTCTAACCACTTCTTTTGGTGCATTTCCTGCTGCTATAATCCCTAAGCCGCCGGCTTCAGAGACTGCTGCTGCTAACTCGTGTGTAGCTACCCATGCCATGCCCCCTTGGATTATAGGGTACTCAATGCCTAGTAGCTCTGTCACTCTAGTCTTTATCATGTTAATCCTCCTTTGACCAACGCATAACAACAGAAGCCCAGCTTAATCCTGCTCCAAAAGCTACCAAGAGTAAGTTGTCTCCTTTTTTTAATCTCTTTAATTTGGAAAGCTCATCTAATGCTACTGGTATAGAAGCCGATGAGATGTTCCCATACTTGTTTAAGTTCAACATAGTCTTGTCTTTGCTTAATTCAAGTTTTTTAAGCCCTGCATCAATTATCCTTATATTTGCTTGATGAGGAATAAAATAGTCTATTTCATCTTTGGATAAACCCGCTTTTTCCAAAACCCTTGTGGTTGATTTGTCCATGACTCTAACAGCAAATTTAAATACTTCTCTGCCATCCATTTTTATGGTGTGAAGATTTTCCTCTACTGTTTTTGCTGTTGCTGGAATTCTGGATCCTCCAGCTGGCATTATCAAGCACTCTCCATTGGCACCATCTGACCCAAGCTCTGAAGCTAATATTCCAAAACTTTCGTCACATGGTTCCAATATAGCTGCTCCTGCACCATCTCCAAACAATACACAAGTATTTCTGTCATTCCAGTTTACTATTTTACTTAGTGTTTCTGCTCCAATAATTAGCACTTTATTGTAAATACCTGTTGCTATAAAGTTTGCACCTGTGACCATTGCGTATACAAAGCCTGAACAACCTACGCTCATGTCAAATGCTGCTGCGTTTACTGCTCCAATATTTTTTTGAACTATCGCTGCTGTAGCTGGGAAGAAATGATCCGGTGTTGCTGTTGCCAATATGATCAAGTCAATTTCTTTTGGGTCTACATTGGCATCTTCCATTGCTTTTATGGCTGCCTGTGTTGCTAAATCAGATGTCGCAGTAAACTCATCTGCTATATGTCTTTCTTGTATGCCTGTCCTAGATATTATCCATTCATTGCTCGTGTCTACTATCTTTGAAAGGTCATCGTTTGTCAGTATTTTTTCAGGTATAAAACTTCCTATCCCTGATATGCCTACATGTCTATTTTGCAAATGCACACCTCCTAATAATATATAATATAATTGTAATCAATTTGCATTTTAACCTAATATATATTATCATAATATTAGTTTAAAGGCAAATTTTAGGATAAGTATACTACAATTTTTTTTATTAATCAATAATTTATTTTTTTGGAGGAATGAGTGTATGACTAGCTTTGGCATAAACGAAATAATGGGTATCCTACCTCATAGGTTCCCTTTTCTATTTGTCGATAGAGTTGAAGTTGATGATGAGGGCTTAAGTGGAAAAGGGTATAAAAATGTGACGATAAACGAGCCGTATTTCCAAGGTCATTTCCCAAATAATCCTGTGATGCCTGGAGTTATATTGATTGAAACCATGGCTCAAGTTGGAGCTGTGATAATCCTTTCTAAAGATGAATACAAGGGAAAGACAGCGTACTTTGCAGGTGTTAATAATTTTAGATTTAAAGAAAAAGTTCTGCCTGGAGATACTTTAGAGATTGAAGTAAATATCACTAGAGTGAGAGGTAGTGTTGGTGTCGGCGAAGGAGTAGCTTATGTGAGAGGTAAAAAAGCTGCGAGTGGAGAATTTATGTTTGCAATAGGAGAGTAGGGATAACCCCTACTCTTTTTACATGATCATGTTCATAAAAGTCAATACATTTGGTATGTTAACCATATCCACAAGGAATGAACCTACTAATGGTACTATCAGAAACGCTTTTGCAGAATAGCCGTAGTTGCTCGTTACAGAGTTCATATTTGCCATGGCGTTTGGTGTTGCTCCAAGGCCATGCCCGCACATGCCTGAAACCATGACAGCTGCATCATAGTCTTTGCCGCAAAGTCTAAACACAATAAATATAGTGTAGAAGCTGATAAATATCACTTGTGCAAATAATATGATAAACATTGGCCCAGCTACTCCTACTAGTTCCCATAGTTTTAGTGTCATAAGTGCCATTGATAAGAATATTCCTAAGGATACATCTCCCATTATGTCTATTATCTTATAGTCTAAATCAAACCAATGAAATTTATCATTTACATTTCTAAATATTATAGCTACAAACATAGCTCCTACATATGCTGGCAGAACAATATCTCCCAGCCCAATGCTTTTTATAAATGAGGTGAATGCATTGCTTACTACTGAACCTATCACCATTATAGTGACTATCACTGTTAGATTGAACATGATCCCAGCATAGTCCATTGGATATTTGCTTTCTTCTTCTTGGGAACGTTCTTCTGTAACACTGGTTTCCTCTGGCTTTAGTTTGTATCTTTCTATCAAAAATCTAGCTATTGGCCCTCCTATGAGGCTACCTGATATAAGTCCAAATGTTGCTGCCGCCATGGCTACTGCAATTGATCCTGACACACCCATGATCTTTTCTGCTGTTTCGCCAAATGCTGCCGCTCCGCCATGTCCGCCTATCATAGACACTGAACCCGCCATTATCCCGAACATGGGATTGATATCTGTAAGCTTTGCAATGCTTAGTCCTATGAAATTTTGAGTGACTGCAAGCAATGATGTCAGCACCCAGTAGATGATTAAGATCTTTCCACCCTTTTTGATTACTTTAAAACTTCCTGTAATCCCCACAGTAGTAAAAAACATAATCATAAGCGGTGTCTGAAGTACTGTGTCCATTTGAATATATGCAACTTTGTTTTGCCTTAATGCAAAGACAAGTATAGAAAACAGCAAACCTCCTATGACAGGCGCAGGTATACAGAACTTTTGTAATAATTTCACTCTCCCTCTGATCGAGTACCCAAGCATTAAAAGTAGGACTGATAACGCTAGTGTAGCTATTAAATCAAGTGATAGTGTGTTTACGCCTTCTATAATGTCAAATTTCATCAATATGCCCCCTCGTTATAGATTAAAAAAAGAAGAGAGGAAAACCCTCCCCCTCTCCTGTTAAGCATTTACTTTTATTTGTTCCCTAACTAGCTTAGCTCCTCTTTCCATAGCTTCTTTGTTTATTGGAAGAAGGTGAAGTTTTGATTCTCCGAATACTTTTCCATATGCTTCATATATTGATTCCAATGATACAACTTTTGTCACTTCTAGATATGCCCCAAGCATGACCATGTTGGTTACTTTAGGGTTGCCTAGTTCAGTTGCGATGTCATTTGCGGGGATGTAATAAACATTTATGTCATCTCTAGTTGATTTTCTATCGATTAGCGATGTGTTTATAAAGAGATTTCCTCCCTTTACTACATTGCCTTCAAATTTGTCTAGCGATGGTTTGTTCAGTATGATTACTGAAGTTGCTTCTTCTACTAGTGGTGATCCAACTGGCTTGTCTGAAATTATGACATTGCAGTTTGCAGTGCCTCCTCTCATTTCAGGGCCATATGATGGTAGCCACGATACTTTTCTGCCTTCAATCATTCCTGCATAAGTTAGCATTTGACCTATTGCCATGACTCCTTGTCCACCAAAGCCAGCGATTATTATTCTCTCTTCCATAATTATTTTACCTCCTCTGGTCTTTTGAAATTCCCTAAAGGATAATATGGCATCATGTTCTTTTCAAGCCATTTTAGTGCTTCTGGCGGAGTCAAGCCCCAGTTTGTTGGACAAGTTGAAAGCACTTCTACTATTCCAAAGCCTTTTCTATCTATTTGTACTTGGAAACATTCTTTTATTGCTTTTTTAGCTTTTCTTATGTTGGCTGGAGTGTCAACCGCTACTCTTTCAACAAATGCTGCTCCTTCTATTGTTGCTAAAAGTTCTGACATTCTTATAGGGCTGCCTTGAGTTTCCTTATCTCTCCCATATGGAGATGTTGTTGTCTTTTGGCCAACTAGTGTAGTTGGTGCCATTTGTCCGCCTGTCATGCCATATATTGCATTGTTTACAAATATAGTTGATATTTTTTCTCCCCTGTGTGCAGCATGTACAATTTCAGCGGTTCCAATGGAAGCTAAGTCTCCATCGCCTTGATATGTGAATACAAAATTATCTGGTCTTACCCTTTTTATCCCTGTAGCTACAGCTGGCGCTCTTCCATGTGCTGCTTCGTGCATATCGCAGTTGAAATATTTGTATGCCATTACTGAACAGCCTACTGGCGCTACTCCTATTGCATCGTCCAATACTCCTAGTTCTTCAAGACATTCTGCTACAAGTCTGTGTATTATTCCATGTGTACAGCCTGGGCAGTAGTGAGTTGGAACATCAGTTAAACCTCTTGTTTTTTGAAATATAACTGCCATTATCTGCCACCTCCTAAAATCTCTCTTGCTTTGTCAGCAATTTCAGCAGGTCCTGGTACCATTCCGCCTGTTCTTCCATAAAAGTGAGTTGGAATTTTGCCTTCTACTGCTATCTTAACATCATCTAACATCTGTCCTGCATTCATTTCAACTGTTAAAATACCTTTGCAGTTTGGATTTATATTTTTAAATGCGTCGTATGGATATGGGAATAGAGTTATTGGTCTAATAAGCCCTACTTTATACCCTTCTTCTTCTAATTTTGCAATTGCAGTCTTTACTATACGAGCAGTAGTTCCGTATGCTGCAAACACTAAGTCCGCATCTTCTATGTTATATGTCTCTACTCTGACTTCTTTTTCTCTCATCTTTTCGTATTTTGCTTGAAGGTGATGATTGTGTTCTTCTAGTAATTCCGCTTCTAAGTAAAGTGAGTTTATGATATTTGGTTTTCTTGCTCCTTTTGTGCCTGTTGTTGCCCATGGTTTTTCTGGGGCTTCTCTTTTTAAATCTTCTTTAAACTCAACTGGCTCCATCATTTGACCAATCATACCATCGCCTAATACCATGACGGGATTTCTGTATTCGTCTGCAAGGTCAAATCCGAGCATTATTAAATCTACTAATTCTTGGACATCTGATGGTGCTAGCACTAGGAGTCTATAGTCTCCGTTTCCGCCTCCTCTTGTAGCTAAAAAGTAATCTGTTTGTGATGGCTGTATGCTTCCAAGCCCTGGTCCACCTCTCATCATGTCAACGATGACACATGGTAGTTCAGCTCCTGCTAGATATGATATGCCCTCTTGTTTAAGTGCAATTCCCGGACTTGATGATGAGGTCAAAACCCTCCCACCTGCTCCAGCTGCTCCATATACCATATTGATAGCTGCTACTTCTGATTCGGCTTGTACAAATACTCCTCCTACTTTAGGTAACTCTCTGGATAAGTACTCGGGAACTTCACTTTGTGGCGTTATTGGGTAGCCAAAGAAATATCTACACCCAGCAGCAATTGCAGCTGCTCCTACTGCTTCATTCCCTTTCATGAGAACTTTAGACATATGTGACCCTCCTTATAATCTTTCTACTGTGATAACGACATCTGGACATATCATTGCGCAGTTCGCACAAGAAATGCATTTTCCCATGTCTTCATCTTTAACACTTGCTGGGTAATATCCTTTTTTATTCAATTTCCCAGTGTCAAGTTGTATGATGTTAACCGGACATACTGTTACACAAAGTCCACAGCCCTTGCACATGTCTTCATCAAATGTAACTCTGCCACTTGCTTTCGCCATTTTCTAGAATCCCCCTTTTAAATCATCCATTCTTCCCTCATATATAGTTTAATGGGAAAAATCTCTCCTTTTAAATTTGTTGGTAATTGTTCTTTAAGTGCTTCTAAGCACACATTGTACTTTATATCAAGGCCAGTGGCCAAAGATACCTCATTTGCTAGTTCATATCCCTTTAGCACATCTTCAAGTTTTGTTTGTTTTAGCATATGGGTGTTGTTTATAAGTCCTGTCACTTTAAGTCTAGATGTATCTTCAATCTTTACGATATATTCCAATACTTTTTCTTTTGTCATGGTTTCAGGCCTGTTTGCATTTACTACTATGAACATGTCATAGTCTTCTTCTTTTAAGAAAGGTTTATATCTGCCTAAGGTCCTTGCTCCTGCTGGATCTCCTCCCACATCAAACACCGCGTCGTAAGATTTATCTTCAATCGGCGCGAGCACTTCGCTTGAGATTGCAGGTATATCTACTGCATTTCCTCTCATTGAGCTTGCGATTACTCTTATACCTTTTTCTTTTAAAATATCTTCTTTTTCTCTGCTTCTAAAGTAGAGGTTTACTACATCGAGATCGCAAAGTGCTACTTTTTTATTTAATTCGCTTAATTTTATTGCATAGTTTATGCTAAATTCTGTCTTGCCACTGCCATAGTGGCCAGTTATGATTCTTATTCTTCTATCGTTTAACATTTATTCACCTAACCAATGTATTCTTTTGCTTTTTCTTCATCATTTAACACCCTAAGCCCGCCTAGTGCAAGTGCTTTTAATTCATCTTCTCCGGGATAAATTGTGATTGGTGCAATAAATCCAACCATCTCTTTTATCCATGTTGTAAATGTTTCATTGTATGCAATTCCACCCGTAAGTATTATTTGGTCGACATCGCCTTTCAATACTGCTGCGCAAGCTCCAATTTCTTTGCTGATTTGATATGCCATTGCGTAAAATACCAATTCTGCGTATTTATCGCCATTTTGTATCATCTTTACAACTTCTCTTGCATCATTGGTGCCAAGATATGACACAAGCCCACCTTTTCCTACTAACATTTTCTTTATTTCTTCTTTTGTGTATTTGCCTGAGAAACAGAGGCTGATTAAGTCTCCTACTGGGAGCGCTCCAGTTCTTTCTGGCGAAAATGGCCCATCTCCATCTAATGCGTTTGCTACTTCCACTACTCTTCCTTTTTTATGGGCACCTACTGATACCCCACCACCTAAATGAGTGACGATTAAATTTAAATCTTCGTATTTTTTATGCGTTTCATTTGCAAATCTTCTAGCTACTGCTTTTTGATTTAGTGCGTGCAGCACGCTTCGCCTTTCTATTAAGTTTAAGCCTGATATACGTGCAACATCATCTAATTCGTCTACAACTACAGGGTCAACTATATATGCTTTTTTACCTATTGATTTAGCTATTTCATATGCCAAAAGCGCACCCAAGTTTGAAGCATGTTCTCCATATTTAGCTTGTTTCAAGTCATTTAGCATCGCTTCATTCACTTCATATGTTCCACTTTCGATTGGTTTTAACATGCCACCTCTGCCGACTACCGCATCTAGCTCTTGGATTTTTATGTTGTTTTTCTCTAATGAATTTATTATGATGTCTTTTCTAAATTCATATTGGTCAACTATTGATTTGTATTTTCCTATTACATCTACATCATGTCTTAGAGTTTCTTCAAAAATTTGATTTTCGTCTTCAAATACTGCGATTTTAGTTGAAGTTGAACCTGGATTTATAGTTAATATTTTATGTTTTGCCATGTTTTCCTCCTAATTTGCCATTAGTGTAGCTAGTACTATGGAGTTTAATTTTGCTTCTTCACTGTCTGCCCTTGAAGTCAGCACAATTGGGTTTCTAGCTCCAACTATTAGCCCTGCTGATTTTGCATTTGCTAAAAATGTAAGCGCTTTGTACAAAACATTCCCCGCTTCGATATCTGGCACTAAAAGAATGTCAGCATCTCCTGCTACTTCACTCTTTATGCCTTTTATTCGAGCAGATTCTTTGCTTACTGCATTGTCTAGCGCAAATGGTCCATCTACAATGCAGCCCTTTATTTCTCCTCTTTCATTCATCTCTTTTAATAGCTTTGCGTGTACTGTTGCTTCCATTTTTTCAGATACTTTTTCTTTGGCTGCTAGTACTGCAACTTTTGGCGTCTCAACTCCAAGTTTGTGTGCTATGCTGACAGCGTTTTCAATGATGCCCTTTTTCTGATTTAAATCAGGTGCTATTAGCATGGCTGCGTCTGTTACTATAAACATCTTATGGTATGTTGGAACTTCAAACAGCGCGATGTGGCTTATGACATTTCCTGTCCTTAGCCCTATTTCATGGTCTAGAACTTGTTTCATGATGATCGATGTGTCTATGAGGCCTTTCATAAGCACACAAGCTTTTCCTGAACTTACCAGTTCTGTGGCTTTTCTTGCAGCTAATGATCCATCTTTTTCGTCTATGATTTCGATGTTTGACAAGTCAAAACCAATTTCTTTTGCAATTTCTCTTATTTTTTCTTCATCGCCTACTAAAATGGGATCTACTATCTTATTTTCATGTGCTAATTTAATGGCTCCCAATACATCTTCGTCTTGTGCTACTGCTACTGCGATTTTTTTAGGGCCATTGTTTTTAGCTTTTTCAAATAAGCTTTCAAATGTTTCTACCATTTTTCCACCTCTTCTTCATAGATTTTTGCATTTTCTTCATTGTTTAATACCCTGAGCACGCCTTCGTTTAATGCTCTCATCTCGTCTTCTCCAGGATATATATAAATGGGCGCTATAAAGCTTACCATTTCTTTAACTTTTTCAATCAAATAATTTGAGTAAGCCAGTCCTCCAGTGATTATAATTGCTTCTACATTTCCCTTTAAGACTGTTGCCATTGAAGCTATTTCTTTTCCTATTTGGTAGCACATCGCATCGTAGATTAATTTGGCGTAAATGTCGCCATCTTCTATTCTCTTTAAGACTTCTCTCCCATCGAATGTCCCTAAATACGACACAAGTCCACCTTTTCCATGTGTCATTTTCTTTAATTCTCTCTCATTGTATTTACCTGAGAAACATAGCTCTACTAAATCGCCTACCGGAAGTGTTCCAGATCTTTCAGGTGAAAATGGTCCCATTTGATTTGCATTGTTTGTATCTACAATCCTTCCGTTTTTGATTGGAGATATTGATATCCCGCCACCTAGATGAGCTATGACTAAATTTAATTCTTCTATTTTCTTCCCCTTTTCATCTGCATATCTGTGGCAGACGGCCTTGATATTTAGTGCGTGCACAAGAGATCTTCGCGGGATTTCTTTGAGTCCTGAAATCCTCGCGACATCTTCAAACTCGTCCACCGCAACAGGATCTACTATATAAGCGTTGATGCCCAATTTATCTGCCAAATGCTTTGCGAGTATTCCTCCTAAGTTAGATGCGTGTTCGCCTTGTATGCCTATTTGAAGATCGAGTATCATTGCGTCAGTTACAAGATATGTCCCACTTGGCATTGGTCTTAAAAGCCCACCTCTGCCAACTACTGCTCTTAAGGATTCAAGGCTTATGTTTTCTTCATTTAGCCAATCTTCGATAGCTTTGAGCCTGTACGAAAACTGGTCAATAATGCGATCGAAATTCTCTAAATCCTTTTTATCGTGTTCGAGCTTTTTGGATTTTACTTCTTTTTCCCCTTCAAACAAGGAGACTTTTGTTGATGTCGAGCCAGGATTGATAGCTAAAACATATCTTTTTTCCATAAATTTCCCCCTTAATTATTGATTAAACTTATATTTAATGTTTCAGGGTCTACTTTTGATATGATTATATTTTCTACAGTTGGCCAAGTGAGTGTCACTTGGTGAGTTCCTTCGCCTAAGTCTCTTAAATCGACAGAAGGTGTCAAATCATTTTTATCGACATTATCCAGATTTGCTTTTAAGCCTTTAATTGTCACCGTCACTGTCTTATTTAAGCTTTCATCGTCAAGCTTTAGATCTCTGGATAAATTTAATATTTCCATTTCGCTGACTTTATATTGAAAGCTCTTCTCGACTGTCTCTTCTAATGTATAGGTCACAACAACTTTTATGTTTGGATCTAGAAGCTCTACTCCTTCTGGAAGATCTAACTCCACTTCTATAGTGTTTACATCTAAAAGTTGATTTACATCTACAGGTTTAGTTTCTATTTTAGTCAAGCTGTTGATTTCTTCGTGGCCTTTTACGGTGACTGTGCTTGGATTTACCAAAATATTTGTTATAGATATATTTTCTGGAGTGTCTCCTTCAATGACCAATTCTACTGGCAAGTCTTTAGTTTGAAGTATAGGAACTGTGAGTTTTGCAAAACTTGGCTCTTTTTCAACTCCAACCACTTCTTCTCCTTCGCCATTTAATAGCTTTATAGGGACAGTGTCGGTAAAGTCTTTTGTCTTATTTGTCACATCGACTGTTGCCACAGCTTTGTCGACTTCGTTTACCCAGCTCCTTGGGCCTCTTATGATTATTGTTTCAGGTTCGGATACAATTTCTCCCACAACATATTTTTCAGGCAATTCTCCGATAGTCTCAGGAGTTATGGTTATTTCTTTAGGTATAGTCTTTTCAAGTGTAAACAAAACTTCTTGTGGTGAAATATTGCTTACTGAAACATCCGCGGTGTTGTTTAAGAGTTTAACCGAGATAGGCACTCTAACTTGTCCTTCTCCATAGCCAGACAAGTCAACTTCTGCGTATATGTTTGAAGCTAACACTTTGTCTACTTCTTTTTTCTTCCCAGTTATCTCTACATTTACTTTGGCACTTTCTGGGCTCATTATCACAAGACCTTGTCTTTCCAAGGATTGCACATTTAAATAATTTACCGTTATATTTTTAAATTCCTTTCTTATTACAGGATTGACCTCACTCATAACATAACTCCATAGAAGTATCGCCACTACCAAAGTTGCTAGTTTTAAGGATAAATTATTATTCCTCTTTTCCATATTTGGACCTCCATTTCAAGAATGAATCTTTTCCACTCTTGGGTTTGTACATGTTGAGTAAGATCTCCTTTAAAGTTTCTGGATCGATATATCTAGATATGTTGCCGTTTTCAGCAACTGATATAGCTCCTGTTTCTTCAGACACAATAACAGCCAAGCTGTCAGACCTTTCAGTTATTCCTATTGCTGCTCTATGTCTTGTGCCTAATTCTCTTGATATTACGCTGCTTTCTGAAAGAGGCAAAAAACAAGCGGCAGCTTTTATTATGTTGTCTTTGATGATTACTGCCCCATCATGAAGCGGTGTATTTGGTATGAATATATTTATGAGTAAGTCTGCGCTTACATTGCCATTTATCTTAGTTCCTGTCTCCACTATTTCGTTTAGTCCAGTCTGCCTTTCAAATACCATTAGAGCTCCTATTTTTTGTCTTGACAGAGAAGCACATGCTTCTACTATCTCATCAACAACTTTTGTCATGTTTTCTGTCCTGATGTCTACAAAAGATTTTGTAAAAAATCTGCTCCTTCCAAGAGATTCGAGTCCTCTTCTAAGTTCTGGCTGGAAGACTATTAACAGCGCCAACGTTCCTACGGTCATAGCATTGCTAAGTATCCAATTTATAGTGTATAACTCTGCCCATTCGCTCAGTTTAGTTAGTATTAGCAATATGCCTATACCTTTCATCAATTGCTCTGCACGTGTTTCTTTAATTAAAAGCAATATCCTGTATAATACAAAAGCGACTATGAGAATGTCTATGATATCTCTTATTCTTATGTTTATGAAGGAATTTATTATACTTTGCATGGGCTCCCATCCTTTGCATTAGTCTATTCTTATATTATACATTAATGAAAGTTATTTGTGTCAATTTTTATATAAATTAAGCTGTGTAGAGGTATCTTCATAACTTTTCTTTAGCCTCGTTAAAACACCTTCAGGTAAGTCTATGTCTAGATTTCCGTCAAGGGCATCTTTTACAGGCAAAATAAAGTATTCATTTTTTTCATTTGTTTTTCTCTTGTAAACCCATGTTGGTATTGGCGTAACTCTTTCTAATTTGACTTCATTTGAAAGATTATCTTTAACTATATGTAAATTTAGCATAGCGCCATCTTCTGTGAGTGAGTTGCCCATGGTTTCTTTTCTTTGATTAGAATAAAAATTTCCGAGCGAATAAAAAACATTTACTTTTTTATTTCCTACATCTATAGTTTCACTGTCTTGTATCACATGGGGATGAGAGCCTATGATTATATCAGCTCCATTTTCTGCAAGTGTTTTCGCAGTTTGCCTTTGATAGTCGCTTGCAGTTGTTTGATACTCATTTCCCCAATGCAAAAAGAGTATTATAAATTCTGCTCCGTCTGCTTTTGCGTTTTCAATGTCTTTTATAGCTCTTTTTTCTTCAAATACATTTATCATTCTACCTCTTTCATCGTCAGTTAATCGGCTGTTTAAACCGTTTAAGTAAAAAGCATAAGTCATTATTCCAATCTTTATGCCCTCTACATCAACAATCCTGTAAGGCGTGTAAATGTCTTTACTTGTGCCGACATAGAGCAATTCTCTTTTATCTATTTCATCAATCATCTTGATAATTCCATCTCTGCCTTGATCAAGTACATGATTATTAGCTGTTGAAAGTAAATCAAAACCAGTGAGTTTTATTGCATCTAAAATTTCTACAGGTGAATTGAATAGAGGAAATCCGCTAAAGGGTTTATCCTTATCTGAAAAGGATGTTTCTATGTTTGCAATAGCAAAGTCTGCTTTTTCTACATATGGCTTTACATATTGAAATGGCGGAGTAAAATCATATCCTAAAGAAACTTTTGCACTATTTATTTGCGGCATATGAAGCATGATATCTCCGGCAAAAAGGATGTCTATTTCTGTATTTTTTTCAACTGTTTCAGGTGGTTCTTCTAATGCAGGAGTCAACTCTTCTCTGGTAACGTTTTCATCAATATCGGTCTGCGATGCTTCAGGTTGAGTATATACGCTGCTGCATCCAGATAATATCGACAATATCAATACTGCAATTATATATCTCATACCTCTTTTCATCTAATCCACTCCCATTTAACTATAGTACAATTGTACATCTTATGAAAATTTACTGCAACACATCTTTAGAAGTCATAAATTTCTGAATCATTAGAAATATGCCTATGGATAATGCTATATCCCCTATGCTTATTACTTTAGGCAAGAAGTATTTAACTGGTATTATATCCGAAAGGAATTTAAATTTAGTTGAATTTGTCATGAGAGTGTGGGTGATTACGATGTCTTCTTCTAGGACTTTTAGTTGATCAATCATGTTTAATTTTTCAAGTGCATTTTTTGACACAGGCATTCGCCCGCCATTTGCGACAGTTGGAAGCAGGTTTAGAATTATTCCAATCATAGATGTTTTTATTCCAGATATATTTTTATTTTTATATAAGCCAAATAATATTAATCCGAATGTGATTATATTTATGATTGATAAATTTGAAAATAGAATTTTTGAGATTTCATTGTTTGTATTTGCAATATATCTTATTGAGATAGAGTAGATGACAAGTCCAAGTATCATAAATCCAATCCCTTTGATGCGAACATATGTAAGATTATTAAGTTTTCCTCCTCTTAAAAAGGCTATGAGTATAGATATTATAATGACTTCTATAAACAAGTGATCACCCCTTACAGATTAAAGAGCGCTTTTAAAAGCGCTCAATGATTAATACTCTATGAATTTGTCGATTGATGCACCACAAAGTGGGCATTTGTCTTCTTCTCCAGTTATTGTTATATAACCACAGACTGGGCAAAGTTTTACAACTTTAGCATCCAAGTCTTTTCCTTGGTCTACATATTCTTTAGCTTTTGTATAAAGCTCTGCATGTACTTTTTCAGCTGCTACTGCGTATTTCATAGCATTTTCAGCTTCTTTTTCTCCCTGCAATTGTGCAACTGCTATGTAAGCAGGGTACATTTGTGTTACTTCGTGCATTTCTCCATCGATTGCACCTTGAAGATTTTGTGATGTTGAACCTAATCCAAATCCACCGCCTGATGCTACTAAAAATGATCCAACTACATCTCTTAAAGCATTGAAATGGAATGTAGCATGAATTTGCTCAGCATCTGATGTTGCTCTAAATAGTCTTGCTACTGTTGGGAAACCATCTTTGTCAGCCTTGTCTGCCCAAATTCTATATCTCATATGTGCTTGGCTTTCTCCTGCAAATGCAGATCTTAAATTGTCTTGTGTCATTGCGTTCATAAAATATTACCCCCTTGTATTTTTATATATTTTATCTACAATGTAAATCAAAATTGTAATCATTACAATTTTGATTTACATCTATAGTATACACTAAAATTAATTTTAAGTCTAGGGTAAAAAAATTATTTAATGTCTAAAGACAATATTCTAAACAAATAAATTTACATTTGATTCATCTGCAGCGTTTAGATATGTTGCAACTCCACCTATTTCTACGCCATCAAATAATTCTTCTTTTTTTATCCCCATTACATCCATGCTCATTTGACAAGCTATTATTCTTATACCCGAATTTATAGCTAATTCCATAAGTTCTTCTACGGATTGAATGTTTTTGTCTTTCATTACTTTTCTAATCATCTTTGCACCCATGCCTGCCATATTCATTCGAGATAATCCTAGTTCTTTCGTACCCCTTGGCATCATGATTCCAAACATTTTTTCTATAAAATTTTTCTTAACTTCAACTTTTTCTGGTTTCCTCAAAATATTTAATCCCCAGAATGTGAAAAACATGGTCACTTCATTTCCCATGGCCCTTGCACCATTGGCTATGATAAATGAAGCTATTGTCTTATCTAAGTCGCCGCTAAATACAATCAAAGTCTTGGATTTTTTGCCTTGATTTACTTCCATAAATCCCTTTTCATCTTTGACGATATCAGATAGTGCCAATCCCTTTTTTATCCTTACTACCCATCTGTCTTTTAATTTTTCTTCAGATATAAATGTGTTTTTAGTATTTTGACACCATGCTTTTATGTCATTGATAAAGCCTGGGTCTGTTGCTTGAACTTCTAGTATGTCCCCATTTTTTAACTCTTTCATTTTCTCGGCTACTTGGATGATTGGTCCAGGGCAAGATAGACCGCAAGCATTTAATTTAATTGTCTCGCCTATATACTCTTCTTTCTTTGGAGTTTCAACAACTCCTGAATCAGAGAATGCTATTGGTTCTGAGTCTTTTTTGTCTTGCATGTACATGGTCTTGTATGTGTTGAATCCACCTGCTAAATTTAGTGATTTAAATCCATTTTGTCTTAAAATTCTGTCTGCAATGTAACCTCTTAAGCCTACAGCGCAATATACTATATAGGTCTTTGATTTATCTAGTTCATTCAATCTATTTCTGAGTTGCCCTAGAGGAATGTGAATTGAATTTTCAATAAACCCTAGTTCTCTTTCAACATCTTCACGGACATCCAAAAGCACATGAGTGTTTTTATCGACGCTGTCTAATTCTCGCCAAAGTATTTGCTCTGTTAAGCCTTTTAATATATTGTCTGCAGCAAATCCAATCATGTTTACAGGATCTTTAGCTGAAGAATATGGAGGTGCGTATGCAAGTTCAAGCTCCATTAAATCACTAACAGTGGCATTGAATCTAATTGCAGTTGCTATTACATCAATTCTCTTGTCAACCCCATCATATCCGACTATCTGTGACCCTAAGACTTTGCCTTCATTGTCAAATATCAGCTTGATTGTCATTGGCAATGCTCCTGGGTAATATCCAGCATGTGAGTTTACATGAATGAGAGCAATTTGATAGTCTTTTTTGTATTCTTTGCCTGATTTGTTTAGATTTTTCTCATTTATCCCTGTATTTGCTACTGTCAAATCAAATACTTTAGCAATGCTAGTGCCTTGAGTTCCTTTATAATTTTCATCATAGCTAGCTAAAATGTTGTTTGCTGCAATTCTGCCTTGTTTGTTGGCTGGTCCAGCGAGTGGCACCATTGTCTTATTTTTAGTTATATAGTCTACTACTTCGATTACATCTCCAATTGCATAAATTGATTCGTCAGAGGTCTTTAAAAACTCATCTACTACAATTCCGCCTCTTTGGTTGATTTCAAGTCCGGCTTCTTTAGCTAATTCGCCGTTTGGTCTAACTCCTATTGACAATATTACCATGTCTCCTACTACTTTTTCTCCAGATTGAAGAGTGACAGTAGTTTTGCCATTGTCATATGAGAAAGATGACACGCCATCTTTGAGATGAAGTTTTACACCTTTGGATTTTAAATGCTCATGTACTATTTGTGCCATTTCAAAGTCTATCGGCGCCATAACTTGATCTAGCATTTCTACGATTGAGACCTCTAGGCCCTGTGCGTGTAAGTTTTCAGCCATCTCAAGCCCTATAAATCCACCGCCTACTACTATCGCTGATTTTGGTTTGTTAGTGTCGATATATCCTTTTATCTTGTCTGTGTCAGGTATAGTCCAAAGGCTAAAGATGTTAGGCGCATCTATTCCGGGGATAGGTGGCTTTAATGGACTTGAACCAGTTGAAAGAATTAAATAATCATATGGTTCTTTGTATATTTCACCTGTTTTGTGGTTTTTTACTTCAACTGTTTTTTCTTCTCTATTTATTTTTAAAACTTCATTTGATGTTCTTATGTCTGCATTAAATTTAGATTTCAAACTCTCTGGTGTGCTTACTAGAAGTTGTTCTCTTTCTTCGATTTCTCCGCCAATGTAATATGGAAGACCGCAGTTCGCAAAAGATACGTATTCGCCTCTTTCAAATAAAATAATTTCTGCGCTTTCATCCAATCTTCTTAGCCTTGCTAGAGCAGTTGCTCCACCTGCTACTCCACCTACAATCAATACTTTTTTACCCATTTTCTTGCCTCCTAATTTTCATTGAATAACAATTTTATTATGTTTATTACTTCATCGTCTTTTATTTTGTAATACACTTCGTTGCCCCGCCTGTTGTCTTCTATTATTCCAGCAGTCCTGAGTTTCGCCAAATGCTGTGAAACTGTCGACTGTGGAACATCTAAGCAGCTTTGCATAAATGAAACATTGTTCTCGCCATTTTCAATCAGACCTTTCAGTATGCAAAGTCTGATAGGATGCGCTATAAGCTTTAGCAAATCCGCTTTTTCGTTAAATAATTTTCTATCAATCTCCATCAGCTACCCCCTATATCTTTATATTCTAATATTAGAATATATAAATGTATATGTCAATAAAAAAGTGGCAATAGCCACTTAATTATTTACAATAATCTAATATATTTTCTGTTAATTCACTATATATTGGTTCAAGTATTTCTATGTCATTTTTACATCTATCCATAAATGTCCTGTATTCTTTTATCAACTTTTCATTTTTCTTTCTAGCATTCTTCTCTTCGGCCAATATATTTATCTCTTCTGATAGAAGTTGATGATAGAGTCGATTCATCTGTAGAATAAATGTATTGAAATATGGATTTTCCTCTATTTTGTCGATTGTTGAATTCAATAAATTGTACATGTTCTGGAGTTCCTTTAAATTGTTGTTTTTTAATAGAGTTTCCATTTTGTCCAATAATGAATAATATTCTTTCATTATATCATTTGCTTCTTCTTTGAATACATTCATGTTGTCCACTTTTTCTTTTAACTTTTGGGGATCGTAGTGCATGTTCCAATTATCCAAAAAATCTTTTTCTACTACTCTATTGTTTAAATAATCATTAATTACTTTATCTAGCTCTGCAAAAGGAGCACCTTCTATTGCTGCCCCACCTTTTGTGGTATTAATTACTGTTAAATGATTAAGTTGCCTTATATAGCTCTCCATTTGTTGCCTCATTGAATTGTATCCATTATTTGTCTTTATTGTATTCCCGTAAACATCTTTGACATCAAGTGCGTTTTTTAATTCTTCATCTGATAAGTCATTGCTGTAAAACACGCCCTCTGAGTGCTGCTTTGTACCTACATAAGCCAAATTTTGTCCTGCAAGTATTATTGGATTAAATCCTAGATAATTTAACAGTTGAAGCGTAACCACAGCAATACTCGGAGCATCAAGTACTATATCTATCGGCTCTGTATTTTCATTATCTAAATAATAGTTTGAAATTTTGTCTTGTGAAGTGATCATGTGATATAGTTTTCCTGGATAATTTTCAATTGTTTCATATCCAACCGATGAGCCGAATATAAGCGGAATATCCTTTATATTTTGTTCTTTGACCTTCAAAAATACTTTTTGGTTGTGCTCAGTCGGATCATAAGTTGTCGCTACGTCTGGATGAATGTTGTTTGCAATCAATGTGTTGATGGCTGAACCTACACTAAATATGTATGCAAGTCCTTCATCTTTGATTTTTCTAATATTTTCTATTTCCTCATTTAATGATGGCCCTGCAGCCACCAAAATTGCCGGAATATCTTTAAACTTTCCTTTGTTTTCTACTATTGCATTTGGTGTATTCAACACGTGTTTAAAGTTTTTCATCGAGTTTATTATCCAACGCTTCTGAAATGAGTGTTCTGTTAAAATACTGCTCCTTCTATCTCTGACTATGGTCTTTATTGCATTGATAAAAAACTCATACTCATCAGGGTATATAGTCATATATGCAGGCAACTCGACTATAGTAAATGAATCTCTGTTTAGTTTTATTATTTGACCTATTTCCGATAAAAAAGAATCTCTATCGGCGAAAACATTTTTAAATCGTTTGAGTTGGGCTTCTGAAAATGATCGCTCTTTGAAAAAATAATACAGCACTTCGCTATTTGGCTCATAGATATATGCCTTGATGTCAGGATATGTTCTTAAAATCAGCTCAATATGATAGCCTAGCCCTGTGCCAAAAAATATTGCCATTCCGCTTTTTTCTAGTTCTTTTTCATATTTTTTCACAATGCTTTGCGCTTCTTTTAAAGGGTCATACTTGCTGTGTACGTATTTAAAAGCATTTTCTTCTCTAAACTTAAGAGTGTTCAATCCTGCTTTGGATTCTTCGATAACTATATCTATTATTGAATCTTCGTCAATGTCTTTAATATTTTCCCAAGCGGATTTGAAATTAGCCTTTAAATAATTTATATTGCTTAAACTTCGCATATTAATTCTCCTCTATGTTGTACAAACTGATTAATTGTTCTCTCATGTCATTGTATATTGGAAGTATTTCATAAATCATTAAATCTGCGAGCAATGTGTTGTCTTTTATGTTTAATGCATCGCTCATTTGTGGAATTAGCTCATTTAACGTGAGCACATCTTTTGCGTATAGATTCCATATTTCATAGCTTGGCAATGCTTCTATTAGTGTTTTATCGTTGTCAATTAAGTTGAATACACTTATTATCCAATTTATGCCTTCTATCAAGTCTGAAAATCTTTCCCAAGATTCTTTTGTTGGTTCAGCATAAAATTCTTCGCTTAAAGGTTCTAATTCATTAGAAGCGCCTTCCAAATAATCTACTGTGCCAATTAGAGTTTCGTTGACCAATTCTTTGTATGTAGCTAGTTTTACATCTATTTCTTCTATATTGTCTAAATTGTCAAGTATGTATTCAAAATAGTCTTGATACAGTTCTAATCCGTCTACGATTATTGATCTTATAACTTTATTTGCATTTTCTACCTCTTGACTCAAAATATCTGCTATTTTTTCTATGACTTCTCCATCTTTTTCTAAAAAGTAAATATTCCCTTCAACTATTAATTTCAAAATAATGCCCCCTTTATTTCAACTAAATATACTATCGGCATAAATAGACAAAATTTAATAAACTACGATTATTATATCATAAATAGACCATTAATTATGATATCAATAATGACATTGTAATATTATCATAACTAGCTAATTTTAGCCTATATATAAAATAAATTGTCAAAATAAAAGCATAAATATGTTATAATAAGAACAATATATTAAGTACTTGAGGTGTGTTTTATGTCTAATAGTTCAGGGAAAGCAATAGCGCTATATAAGTATCTAAAAGAATTTAGTTCTTTAAAATTTACTAAAATAGTAGATGTTAACAAGCAACATTGGCATGTATTTTTAAATGATATCCCTATAGATCCAGAAAATATAAAAATTTATTCAAGGGATAAATATGCGG
This sequence comes from Tissierellaceae bacterium, assembly GCA_018434075.1. Lineage (GTDB taxonomy): Bacteria > Bacillota > Clostridia > Tissierellales > Tissierellaceae > Soehngenia. Next base: position 19,359 of record JAHDQA010000076.1, on the reverse strand, counting down.
ATTATGAATATGATTCAAATGTTATTTTAGAAATTAGAAAACCCGAGTATGAAAAATGCCCAAAACCTGATAAGGTAATTATTAATTGGATTGATGGAGATTGGGACGATTACAAATCAAATATTAGCATAAAGCCATCTTCATCTGAATTAGGTGAGAACCTTGAGATATTTGAAATTTCTCCTGAACGTGTAGAAGCAATGCATCTTTGGTTGGATTCACGAGATAAATGGGTTGCTAGGCAAAAAACAATAGAAAAGACTCGAGATTTCTTTATGAATTTATACAATGCTTATATAGATCTTAATAAAGAACCGGAAACGCTTGAATTTGTAGTTGGTAATGGCTTATTTAGGCACACTCATGAAACAAGCATAAATCATCCAGTTTTAATTAAGAAGATTGATTTTGAATTTGATTCAAAGAATAACATTATAAAAATAGTTGATACAGATAATAGCTCTTATCTTTATGAAATACTATTACATCAAACACCGGATCTTGAAGATCATTCCTTAGATAAATTAATTAAAGATCTTGAAGAAAACGAATACCATCCTCTAGACAATAATGATACGAAAAATTTTATGAAAAGTTTAACTTATGGTTTGTCTCCAAAAAGTAAGTTTATAGACTCAAATGAAGAGGATATTAATGATGATGCAATATTAAAAACATATTGGAAGCCTGTTTTTTTTATCCAAAAAAGAATAGATGGAACGCCAAAAGTCATTGATCAAATTATACATAACATAGAGGTAAACAACTATGTTCCTACCCATTTACTTAACATAGTTGGAGAAAACTACATTCAAAAAAAATTTGAAGACAAAGAGTATTCTATTGAAGAACAATTGGCAAACATTAGTGGTGAAAGCATAGACATTTTGCTATCCAAGCCGGCAAATAGTGAGCAACTTGAAATTGCAAAAAGAATAGAGTATCATGATGCTGTATTAGTACAAGGTCCCCCAGGAACAGGTAAAACTCATACTATTGCGAATCTTATTGGCCATTTTTTATCACAAGGAAAGAGTGTCCTAATTACTAGTCATACTAAAAAAGCACTATCAGTGCTTAAAGATCAAGTCCCTGAATCTATAAAACCTCTTTGTGTATCAGTTTTAGATGATTCATATAAAGACATGGAAAAATCAATTAATGATATTTCTGAATACATATCAAGAACAAATTTAAATACATTGGAAAAATCAATTAAATCAACTGAGAAAGAAAGGGAAAATATAATTGATGACTTGTCTAATGTAAGGAGAAAAATTTACAAAATAAAATATAGTGAATTTAAACCGATAGTTTATAATGGGAACAGCTATTCACCATCAGAAGCTGCTAAGTTTGTAGCTAAAAATAAAGAATACCTAAATGTAATTCCAGGTAAAGTAAAACCTTACGAACCACTACCCGCTACTAATTTTGACTTGGAAAAACTATATAGCACTAATGATAATATAAGCCCATTTGACGAAAAAGAATTAGATTTGGATATTCCCGATCCAAAATTATTGATATCTCCACATGATTTCAAAGAAATAATCGGAAATAGAATGTCTGCAAATGAAGAATTAGAAAGTATTAAAAGAAAATTATCATTCAATATAGAATTTAACTTTCAAGATAATTGTATTGCTGGCTCAAAAGATGACCATGAATTTTTAATAGCAAGAAATATAGACTTAGACACTATCAAAGATCTTGAAGGTTTTATCAACAATATAATTAGCAAATTACACAACAGCACAGAGCAAGACGCTCCTATACCCAGCTGGATATTTTATGCAGTTGCCGATGGGAAGGCAGGAGGCAACTCTAGGAAAAAATGGGAAAATTTAATAAATTCTATTACAGAAACATATGATTATGTTCAATCATTACCATTAGAAATTATTAATAAAAAAATTGATATAGATAAATCAATAGATATAATCGACAGCAAAACACAAATAACAGAATTAGCAAATATTTCTCAAAAGAACAACATTTTATCAGGAACAATTTTATTCTTTAAACCACATTTGAGGAATTTAGTTGACAATATAAAAATTAACGGTAAAAAGCCAACTTCAGTCTTAGATTTTGAATTAATACTAAAGCATATTGAATTATTGGAAATGCGACAAAATTTATCTTATTTATGGGATGAATTAATATATCGTGATGATTTTATATCGTATGACCAATTGAGTGAATCACCTGAAGAGATTTGCTATAATTATATCTCAACTATAAATTATTTTTTGGATTGGTATGAGAATGAATTTAAAGAACTTGATGAAATGTTAAAATCATTAGATTTCAACAAAATAATTCTGTGCGAATTTAGTGTATTAGATTCTAATCTAGTTAAAGTCAAAAAAATCTTTAATTTTATGGATAATAAAATGCCAATTTACATTAATTTATTAAAATTATTCATGGAGCAAAAAAATACTAATATCAAGTTAAATGAATTAATCAATATTTTGGAGTTTAACAAGAGAAAAGAATCTAAGATATGCAATGATTTAAAAATAGCGATAAAAGATGAAGACCATACACTGTATGAAAGATCATACAATCACTTAATAGAAATATTTTCAAAACGCGATTTGCAAATTTGGCGAAGAGAAATTCTAAATAGGATATCTTCTGTTGCACCATCTTGGGCTAATGCTATTTCTAACAGAGAAGGCATTCATTCAAAATCGATCTGTCCCGAAAAAATAGATATAGCTTGGCAATGTAAGCAATTTAATACTATAATTGAAGAAATAAATGCTGAATCGCTTGATGAACTGCAGAAAAAGTCTTTAGAACTATCAGTTAATTTAAGGAAAAAAACAGAAGAATTAGCAGCAAATAAAGCTTGGCTAAATCTTCTAATTAGAACTCAGGAAAATATAGAAATGAAGCAAGCTTTAAGCGGTTGGAAGTTACTAATGAAAAAAATCGGCAAAGGTACAGGAAAAAATGCTCCTAAACTTAGAAAGGAAGCAAAAGAACATATGGCTAAATGTCAAAATGCTGTACCTGCATGGATTATGACAATAAACACCGCTATGGTAACATTAGATCCCGGCAAAAATATATTTGATGTCATTATTATCGACGAAGCTAGTCAATCTGATATTACAGCCATAGCAATAACATATTTTGGAAAAAAGATTATTGTTGTTGGTGATGATAAACAAGTAAGCCCTATGTCAATAGGAGTAGATACAGATGAAATTAATGCTTTAGCAAGAATGCACATAAAAGATCTCATTCCTAACTGGTCTCTTTATGATGCCAAAACTTCACTATACGACATATCTAGTATGACATACGATTCACTAATGCTAAGAGAGCACTTTAGGTGCATGCCAGATATTATAGGCTATAGCAATTACTTGTCTTATGATTACAAAATAAAACCATTAAGAGACAAGCATTCGTGCAATATATTCCCAAATGTCGTTAGTCATAGGGTGGAAATGGGCGCAAGAACTCCAGGTAGAAAAACTAATCAAGCTGAAGCATTAGAAATAGTTTCTTTGATCTCAGCTTGTATAGAACAGCCTGAATACGACAATAAAACATTTGGCGTAATATCTTTGTTAGGCGATGACCAATCAAAACTTATACAAAATTTGTTGCTTGAAAAACTACCTCCTACTGTAATTGAAGAAAGACGTATAGTGTGCGGCAATGCATCTAATTTCCAAGGAGATGAACGCAATATAATTTTTCTTTCTATGGTAGACAGCAATGAGGGTGACGGCCCATTGTATCTTAGAGGTGAAGGAGCTGAGCAGTCAACTAAACAAAGATATAACGTTGCAACAAGTAGAGCCAAAGATCAGTTATGGATTGTGCATTCACTAGATTATACTAAAGATTTAAAAGAAGGTGATATTCGCAGAGATTTGCTACAGTATGCAGATAATCCAAGTTTTTATATCGAAAAATCACTAGATCAAAAATCTGAATCAGAATTTGAAAAATCCGTTGCTGGATCACTACTTAGTGCTGGTTACAACATAACTCAACAATGGGAAGTAGGATCTTACAGGATAGACATAGTGGTTCAATATGGCGATAGAAAAATAGCAATTGAATGTGATGGCGACTCCTACCATAGTTCTGAAGAGCAAATACGTAAAGATTTGGAAAGACAAACTATTTTAGAAAGATTGGGTTGGAGGTTCATAAGGATTCGTGGAAGTGAATATTATTCAAATCCTGAATTAACAATGAAGCGAGTTTATTCTGATTTAAAAGAGTTTGGTATTTTTACAGAAGAATTAAAGGTTCAGAAATATGAAGTTTCATCTGTATTACTTGAAAATATAAAAATACGTGCAAATCAAATCAGAATGGATTGGGAAAATGGTAATAATACAACTCCAAAAAAGATTAAAGAAGACTCACTCCCATATATCACAAATAAAAAAAAACAGATGATACAAGAGTACCAATGAAAAATCAAGTAGAACAAAGAACAATTAAATATCTTTTAGATTTTCTAAACAATAATAACATTGATTATGTCGACAACAGAGAGACCTCAAGTATAATTTGGGTAATAGACAAAGATGTTTATAGAAATGATTTAATAGATATTTTAAATAATTTAAATTATAGTTATTCATTCGAAAAAAGAGGATCTTTAGCAACAAAAAATAAACCTTCTTTAATGATAATCGTAAAATAAAATTGAACAGAGGTGAAAAAATGTCTGATAGTGAAAAATTAAAGTTTGAGATTATCAACAACTTAGGAACTATTTCAGAGAAATCGAAGGGTTGGAAAAAAGAACTAAATAGAGTTAGTTGGAATGGACAAGAGCCTAAATACGATATCAGATCATGGGACAGTGATCACATTAGAATGGGCAAAGGTATAACTTTGTCAGAAAGTGAATTGCGAAAATTAAAGGAATTAATAGATGCAGAGATAAGCTATTTAGACAAATTAGAGAACCAGTAAATAAATAAGCGACCTAATGGTCGCTTGTTTTATTCTCTCATCCCTAGTTCTTTGTCTAACAGCATCAAACCTTGGAAGCTTTCGTTTATCTTTTCCAGTTTAGCTACAATATCTCTAAAGTTTGCTTCTTCTTCAACCTGCTCTTTTACAAACCATTGCAAGAATTCAACTGTTGGATAGTGTTTTTCTTCTTTTGCCAATTCCAATATTGAATAAATTCTGCCAGTTACTTTCTTTTCATGTTCTAAAGCAGCTTTGAAGCAATCCAAGAATGAATTAAAATCGTTTCTTGGCTCTGGCATAGCTTGTGTCGTTACTCTTCCATCAATTTCATTTATATAGCCAAAGAATTTCATTGCATGTCCAAATTCTTCATAAGCTTGTTTTGTAAAGAAATGTGCCATACCATTCATATTTTCTGCTGCGCAATACCCTGCCATGCCTAAATATAGATAGCCTGATTGCATTTCAAAATTAAATTGATCATTTAGTGCTTTTAATACTTTATCTGACATATATATCTCCTCCTATATCTTAACTAATTTTTTTATCTTAGCTATATTAGTATTACCCAGTTTTTAACTATATAATCACTCACAGTAAAAATTTGTAATGATTTCATTAATATAGATATAATTTTAACTATTTTGGGGGTATAATATTTTTATCGAGGAGGCGATGGATATGGAAATGGTCGATGTGCTTCAAAGCTCGCCACTATTTAGCGGCATGAGCTATGAGGAAATAAAGAAATCATTTGAATACCTCGACAAGAATTATGATGGCACTTATTTTACAAAGAGGTTTTTCCCAAATGACTATATAGCTATTGAGGGTTATGTGTGTGAAAATTTAGGTATAATATTAGATGGCGAAATTGAAGTTCAAAGAGAACTCCCATCGGGCAAGTTTTTGACTATTACAGGTTTTAGAAAAGGGGATGTGTTCGCTGAAAGTATAATCTTCTCACAGAAAAATGAATATCCTTCTTCGATAGTTTCAACTACTCAAAGCGAAATTCTTTTTATCTCAAGAATGGGACTCATAAAATTGATGAGTCAGAATGAAAAATTATTTGAAAATTTTGCTAGAATTCTCTCGGATAGAATTCATCTATTAAGCGATAGGGTGACCACACTGTCCCTCGATACTGCTAGAAAAAAAATAGCAAACTTGTTGCTAAAAGAATACAAAAAAACTGGTTCCTTAAATATTGTATTGCCATACAGCCGTGAAAAAATGGCACAAATTATTAATGTAACAAGGCCATCTCTTTCCAGAGAGCTTACCAATATGAAAGACGAAGGGCTTATAGACTATTATAAAAGCAAATTCACTATCAAAGATTTAGACGCTTTAGAGGACTGTTTATTGTAAATATTTCGATTGTTAAAATATTTTTAAATAATCTATTGCTTTTTTCTGGAAATTAAGTTAGAATTAATGTGGAAAGAAGAAAGGAGGTCGTGAAGATGAAGAATTTTGGAATGATAGATTTAGCTTTAAATATTGTTTTGCGGCCTATGTTTTTTGTGTGATTATTTTTAAGCCATAGGTCTATATCTGTGGCTTTTTTATTACTTACATTAGCCATGGGTCTAAGCCTGTGGCTATTTTTTATTAGCGAGGTGAATTTATGAAGGAATTTAAAAAAATCATGCCCTTTACCAAGGGTTTGAAATCGATTTATCTTTTTGGTATGATTTCTGTTATTATTTCAGTGTTGTTTAATATTTTAAGGCCGCTTGTTATTAGAACAACCCTAGATTCAATATTTGGCTCTTCGCCAATTGAATCAAAACTCATGCAGCAAATTGTTGATTTTTTTGGAGGCAGAAATTATCTCCTTAATCACTTGTGGATTGTTGGTATTATAATCATATTGATAACTCTTGCGAGGGGTTTATTTATGTTGATTAAAAACATATGCTCCTCTTACGCTTCAGAAGAAATGACAAAGAGAATGAGAGATGGCTTATATGACCATATTCAAAAACTTCCGTATGAGTATCATGTCAAAGCAGATACTGGCGACTTGATACAAAGATGCACTTCTGACGTGGATACAATAAGGAGATTTTTGGCAATTCAATTAGTTGAAATGGCTGGTTCCATTTTCATGTTGGTGCTCATTGTCGTGATAATGTTCACCATGAATACTAAAATGGCAATTATTTCGTTGGTGGTTCTGCCTTTTCTCTTCCTCTTTGCATATTATTTCTTCGGAAAAATTCAAAGGGAGTTTAGAAAAGCAGATGAAGCGGAAGCGCAAATGAGCACTGTCATTCAAGAAAATTTAACTGGAATTCGCGTAGTAAAAGCGTTTTCAATGGAAAATTATGAAATAGAAAAATTTGATGAGAAAAACCTAAAATACAAATCTCTATTGGATAAACTGATACTTAATCTCGCATACTATTGGTCCATATCCGATCTAGTAAGCATGCTTGAGGTAGCTAGCATCCTAGTAGTTGGAACTGTATTTGTCATAAGGGGAGAAATAACTCTTGGCACTTTGTTTGCGTTTATAAACTATGTAAATATGATAATTTATCCAGTTAGACAAATGGGAAGAATGCTGACAGATATGGGCAAAGCAAGCATATCCATCCAAAGAATTGATGAAATTTTGAGTGAGCCTATCGAGATTTTAAGGGAAAATGGAGAAGAGCCTGAAATCAAAGGAAACATTGAATTTAAAAATGTCTACTTCTCTTATGACGGCAAAAAAGATGTGCTTAAAGACATCTCATTTGAGGTCAAAAAAGGTCAGACTGTTGCCATAATTGGATCTACAGGTTCTGGTAAAAGTTCATTAGTCCATTTGTTGCCAAGGCTGTATGATTATGACAAGGGTTCGATAAAGATAGATGGCAGAGAATTAAAAACTATCGATAAAGCATGGATTAGAAAAAATGTTGGTTTGATTCTTCAAGAGCCATTTCTGTACGCGAGGACAATCAAAGAGAATATTAAATTCGCAAATCCAACAGTAGATGACCACTCTGTATTCAATGCTGCAAAGATAGCATCTATTGATAAAGATATTAAAGAGTTTGAAGATGAATATGATACTTTAATCGGCGAAAGAGGCGTTTCTCTGTCTGGCGGTCAAAAACAGAGAATTGCTATTGCCAGAACAATCATCAACAACACTCCTATTGTGATATTTGATGATTCGCTATCGGCAGTTGATACCGAAACCGATGTTCAAATTAGAACAGCGTTGAAAACAAGGCAAAACAAGGCTACCACTATTATAATATCCCATAGGATATCGACTGTGTCCGAAGCTGATTTAATCATCGTTTTAGAGGACGGAAAGATCATTGAAAAGGGCACTCACGAAGAGTTGATCAATACAGAGGGACTTTATAAGAGAATTTATGAAATCCAGTCATCTATCGAAGATGATTTAGAGTTGGAACTGGAGGTGTAGTATGGAAGATAGAGATGATGTTACTAAGAAGGTAAATATAGGGATATGGAAAAACTTCTTTAAATATTTGAAGCCGTATAAGAAAAGATTCATATTCCTAATAAGTTTAAATATAGGACTAGGATTTTTAGACAGCACTTTCCCGATGTTTACCAGATATGCCGTAGACAATTTTATTGCTAACAAAAGCTTTAAGGGCTTGCCTGTATTTATACTGCTATATGTGATAGCTGTCGGTGTATTGAGTTTAATAATATTCTTATTCATAAAATATGCTGGAGAATTGGAAAATCAAATGGCTTATGATTTGAGGAAAAAAGGTTTCCTTAAGCTGCAAGAGCTATCCCTGTCCTACTATGACAATAAGGCTGTCGGCTGGCTCATGGCAAGGATGACTTCGGATATAACAAGGCTTAGCGAAACTATTTCATGGGGATTGGTGGATTTTTCTTGGGGAATAACTGTAATGATTGGCGTTACGATTTATATGTTTATCTTAAGTCCTAAATTGGCTTTGATAACTTTAATGGTTGTACCTCCACTTGCAGTAATAAGCATTTATTTCCAGAGGAAAATACTCACCGCTCAAAGGCGAGTAAGAAAAATCAACTCTCAGATTACAGGAGCATATAACGAAGACATTCAAGGAGCTAAAACTACTAAGACACTTGTAAGAGAAGAACTTAATTTAAAGGAGTTTTCAGAGCTTACTGGTTCATATAAGAAGAACTCAATAAGAGCGACTGTGATTTCTTCAATATATATCCCTATAGTCATAACAATAGCAAGTATCGGCACTGCATTGGCTGTGGTTAATGGCGGCCATGAATTTCTTGCTGGAGCCATTACTTATGGGACTCTATTCGCTTTTATAACATACACCGGCCAATTTTTTGAGCCAGTAATGCAAATGGCAGCAATATTGGCAGATATGCAAATTGCACAGGCTTCTGCCGAGAGAGTTTTTCAACTTCTGGAAGAAGAACCTGCAATAAAGGATTCTCCTGAGGTAATTGAAAAATACGGCGGTTTAACGAACCTTAGAAAAGACCTTTTGCCTGAGATAAAAGGCGATGTGGAGTTTAAAAATGTGAGTTTTTCTTATAAGGAAGGCGAACCCGTATTAAAGAATTTCAATTTAAGGGTCAGTGCAGGTCAAACTATAGCTCTTGTAGGCGAAACAGGCTCTGGTAAAAGCACAATTGTAAACCTATTTTGCAGGTTTTACGAACCTACTGAAGGCGAGATATTCATTGATGGCATAAATTACAGAGATATGCCAATTAAATGGATTCATGAAAACCTAGGTTATGTGCTTCAAGCTCCACATCTTTTTAGCGGAACCATTAAAGAAAATGTTAGATATGGAAAGTTAGATGCGACAGATGAAGAAATAATTGAAGCCTGCAAATTGGTGGATGCCCATAAATTTATCATCCAAATGGAGAAGGGCTATGATACTGAAGTTGGCGAGGGCGGAGGGCTACTATCTACCGGACAAAAGCAACTTATATCTTTTGCTAGAGCGATTGTCAGAAATCCGAGATTGTTTGTGCTTGACGAAGCCACCTCATCTATTGACACTGAAACTGAGATGATAATACAAAGAGCTATAAACAAAGTATTAAAGGGCAGAACTAGTTTTGTAATTGCCCATAGACTTTCAACTATAAAGAATGCAGACAGAATACTTGTCATACACGATGGAGAAGTAATTGAAGACGGAACCCATAAAGAGCTTATAAAGAACAAGGGCTATTACTATAAATTATATACCAATCAATTTATTGAAGAAAAAAGCACACTAGAACTTGAAAAATAGGTCTTTAATTAATAAAAACAAAGCAATGCCATAGAACATGCCAAATACAACATCTGTTGGGTAATGAACGCCTAAACATAGTCTGCTAAAGCTCATCAATATTGTGTATAGAGTTGCAATTGAATAAGCTATAGTTTTCGTTTTGGTGCTTTTGTTTCTCGTCAATAAAAATGCAATGCTGAAGGATAGACTCGCTGCAACCATAGCGTGTCCACTCGGAAAGCTATATGAGGTTTCTATTGTTTTGAAGAATTCAACTGGTCTAGCTCTCTTTATGATGTTTTTTAAAAGAGAATTTAGTCCTAAGCTTCCAAGCGAAGCTGATATAATAACGAACACATCTTTGTATTTCTTCTTGAAAATTAAAATCAACGTGCACAATGTTATGAATGGCACCAAGAAAGAAGATGAGCCGATGAACGATATGAATTTCATGATGTTCAGCACAATTGTATTTTGATGATTGTCAAAAAACATAAGTATACTTTCATCAAATTTTAACACAAATTTAAAGAAACTATCGCCTAATGATAACATTAGTATCGATAAAAGTGCTACAATGTATATGTAGAAAGTTTTAAATAAACTTTTTTTCATGAATTTCCCCCAATTTAAATTTAGGCAGCGATAACGCTGCCTAATTTATTTTCTTTTCTTTTTAGGAACCATGTGAATGGCTTTATCGTCTAGTCCCAATGTTGCTTCAGAAAATGCTTCTGACAATGTTGGATGTGCATGTATAGTTCTTGTTATAGCTTTAGCATCCAATTTATTCGCAATGGCTAAAGCGCCTTCATGAATCAGGTCGTTTGCATGAGGACCCAATATATGAACGCCTAGGATCATATCATCAGGCGATGCGATTATTTTCACTATTCCCTCTGCTTCACCCAATGTAACTGCTTTCCCATTTGCAGAAAACATGAATTTACTGACTTTATACTCTCTTCCCATTTCTTTTAATTTCTCTTCAGTAAATCCGACCTGCGCTACCTCAGTCATGGTAAACACACAAGATGGATATACATCCAAGTTTATATCTGGGTTTTCTCCCAATATTCTCTCTACTACATATTCTCCTTGAGCAGAAGCCACATGCGCAAGTTGAATGCCTTTTGAGTTGACATCTCCTATTGCGTAAACATGAGGAACTGTGGTCTCAAAATTTTCATCAACTTTAATGCCTTTTGGCGAATATTCTATGCCTACATCTTCTAGGTTTAGTCCATTTACATTTGGCGCTCTTCCTGATGCGATTAAAACATAGTTGCCTTCTACCGTAATTTCTTCGTCTTTTTCTTTGTATTTAGCTATTACTTTTAGTTTGTTGTTTTCTCTAATAATTTCTTTTGCTCTGATATCTACATAAACTTCTATTCCTTGCTTTTTCAAAGTTGGAGTGAGTCTTTTAGCAATTTCTTTATCGCCGTCTTTTAGTATTCGCGATGCTAAAAGTATGACATTTGATCCTAGTTCTTTGTATATGCTTGCAAATTCAAGACCTATGACTCCTCCTCCTACTACAATTAAAGTTTCAGGTATTTCGTCAAGCTCTAGAAGTTCATCAGATGTGATCACTCCCTCTAAGTCTACACCCTTTGTCTCTGTCATTTGAGCAGAAGAACCAGTTGCTATAATGATATCATCAGCTGTAACTGTTCTTTCTTCACCATTCTTTAAAGTAACCTTCAATGTGTTTGAACTCTCAAAGCTTGCTTTCCCATTTATGAGTTCGATGTTTTTATAGGAGGATATGAGTTTTTCAACTCCTCCTACGATATTTTCTACTACTTCTTCTTTCCTCTTAAGCAAAGCTTTTCCATTCATTCTAAACCCATCTACTTCAATTCCGAACTCATTTGCCCTTCTTAAGTCCGATAAAATCTTTGCATTTGTGAAATATGTCTTTGTAGGGATGCAACCTCTATTTAAGCAAGTTCCCCCTACTCTAACATTTTCTATAAGAGTCACATCTGCCCCAAGTTGAGCAGCTCGTATCGCTGCAACATATCCCCCTGGGCCAGCTCCTATTATGGCTATTTTTTTTGTCAAACAATACACCTACCCTTCGTATTTTACGATGATGTCTCTTGCTGCCTTTACTTCGTTTGGTCTCCTCACTACAGTGTTATGTGGTGCGGTCTTCAAAAGTTCTGGATTTTCTTTTGCTTCTTTTGCTATTTTCTTCATCGCTTCTATAAATTCATCCAGAGTTTCTTTACTTTCTGTTTCAGTTGGCTCAATCATCAGAGCTTCATTTATGATAAGTGGGAAATAGACTGTTGGTGGATGGTAGCCATAGTCTAGCAATCTCTTTGCAACATCTAAAGTGATTACCTCGCTTAATGAATCTTTTAGGCCGCCTAAAACAAACTCATGCTTGTAAACAGTATCTATTGGCAAGTAATAATCTTCTTTCAAGTGCTCTTTGAGATAGTTAGCATTTAGAACTGCCATTTGAGAAGCTTTCTTTAATCCATCGCTTCCCATTGATAATATATAAGTGTAAGCTCTTACCAATATTCCAAAGTGGCCATAAAAATCCTTTATCTTTCCAATAGACTGTGGATAGTCGTAGTCAAGATAAAATTTTTCATTATCTTTCTTAACTATTGGTACTGGTAAAAATGGAACTAAGTCCTTTTTTACACCTACTGGCCCTGAGCCTGGTCCTCCACCACCATGTGGTGTTGAGAATGTCTTATGCAAATTAAAGTGCACTACATCAAATCCCATATCTCCAGGTCTAGCATATCCTAATATGGCATTGGCATTTGCACCGTCATAGTATAATAGGCCTCCTGCATCGTGAACTATTTTAGCTATTTCCTTTATTCCTTTGTCAAATAGTCCTAATGTGTTTGGATTTGTGAGCATCAATCCAGCAGTGTCTTCTCCAACAGCTTCTCTTAATTGATCTAAATCAACTAAGCCATCTTTATTTGACTTTATTTCTATAATCTCATACCCTGCCATAGCAGCGGTTGCTGGATTTGTTCCATGCGCTGAATCAGGAACGATTATTTTGTTTCTCTTTGTGTCATTTCTGCTTTCATGGTATGCTTTTATCAGCATGACACCAGTCAACTCTCCATGTGCTCCTGCTGCTGGTTGAAGAGTTATTTCATCCATTCCAGATATCTCGCATAGGTAGTTTTGAAGTTCATACATTAACTCTAATGAACCTTGTACACAAGATAGCGGTTGATATGGATGAATATTTGCAAAGCCATCTAGTCTAGCCATATCCTCATTGATTTTAGGATTATATTTCATTGTACAAGAACCTAATGGATAAAATCCTGTGTCAACTCCATAGTTTTTATTGGATAAATTTGTATAGTGCCTAATAACATCGACTTCTGATACCTCTGGTAAGTTTAATTCCTCTTTATTTAAAAACTCTTCAGGAATCAAACTTTCAATAGGCTTTTCTTCTATGTCTAATTCAGGTAATTTGTATCCAATTCTATCTGGTTTTGAGATTTCAAATATCAGTTTATCGTAATTTCTCATAGTATCCCCTCCAATACGCTCTTTAACTTATCTATTTCTTCTTTCTTCCTTACTTCAGTAACAGCGTATAAGGAGCTATTTTCGTATTGAGGGTATTCTTTTGTTAGATAATATCCACCGATTATCCCATTTTCAAGCAATCTTTGATTGATCTCTTCAGTTGGTTTGTCTGCTTTTAATGCAAACTCTATAAAGAATGGCTTGTTGAATAATGGTTTAACCTTTCCTGATTTGGTTAGTTCTTCATAAGCATAGTGTGCCATTTGTGTGGATTTAAGAGCTACTTCTCTAATCCCTTTCTTTCCTAGTGTCACCATGTACACAGTAGCTGCTAATGAGTTTAACCCTTGGTTTGAGCATATATTCGAGGTTGCCTTTTCTCTTCTAATGTGCTGCTCTCTGGCTGTAAGTGTTAGCACAAATGATCTCTTTCCGTCTAAGTCTTCGGTTTGTCCAACAATTCTACCTGGCATCTTTCTGATGTATTCTTTTTTAGCAGCCATGAATCCTAGATATGGTCCACCAAAGCTAAGTGGTATCCCTAGGGACTGTCCTTCGCCAACTGCCACATCTACTCCTAAATCTCCAGGCCTTTTAAGTATGCCTAGTGATATTGGGTCGACAGAAGCTACAAAAGTAGTCTTCTTAACTTTATGAGCTATCGCTGAAATTTTTTCTAAGTCTTCAATTATTCCAAAGAAATTTGGACTTTGAACTATAACTGCAGCAGTATTTTCATCAACTAAATTTGCAAGTTCATTTAAGTCAGTTACACCATCATCAATGCCTACTTCAATTACATTTAGGCTTTGTGCATGGGCATAAGTTTTTAAAATTGTCCTAGCATCTGGCTTAACTGCTTTCGATATAATGATATTGTCTCTTTTTGAATAAGCACAAGACATTAAAGCAGCTTCGACAACTGCAGTTCCTCCGTCATAGAGTGATGCATTTGCTACGTCCATTCCAGTAAGCTCACTTATAAGTGTTTGAAATTCAAAGATGTATTGAAGAGTCCCTTGGCTTATTTCAGGTTGATAAGGAGTGTATGCAGTATAGAATTCACTTCTAGAAATAATGTGATTTACTACTGAAGGAATGTAGTGTTCATATGCTCCAGCCCCTAAATATGAAGTTACTTTTGAAAGAGAACAATTTCTATTCGCTAATTCAGTCAAGCGATTCCTTACTTCCAACTCGCTTTTTGATTTGGGTAAATTCAATTCTCTATTCAATTTGACATCTTCAGGTATGTCATTAAAAAGTTCTTCGATGTCATTTAAGCCAAGCTTTTTAAGCATCTCTTCCACATCTTTATCTGTATGTGGTATATAAGGATACATCTTATTCCTCCTCTTCTAAAAAGCTTTCATAATCCTCGCTTGACATCAATTCATCTAATTCTGATTTATCTTTTAACTCGATCTTAGCTATCCAATTTTCAAAAGCATCCGCATTTAATAGTGCAGGATCGTCAATTAATTCTTCATTTACTTCGACTACTTTTCCACTTACTGGAATATATACATCTGCTGCTGCTTTGACTGATTCAACTGCTGCAAAAGCATCTCCTTTATCAAACTCATCGTCTACTTCTGGCAAATCTACATATACAATATCTCCTAAATTGTGTTGAGCGTGGTCAGTTATTCCAATATAAGCGTAATTCCCATCGACTTTTACCCATTCATGATCCTCTGTGTAATACAAACCTTTTAATACTTTCATCTTAAAACCCCCTATTTTTTCTTGTTTAAAAATTTTTTGCTGATTACTTGTGCTTTGCAAGGTTTATTTCTTATCATTATTTCAATAGGTGTGCCAATTTCAGCAAATTCTGCTTTTATGAGTGCATTGCCTATGTTTTTCTTTAATGTCGGCGAGTGGTATCCAGTTGTGACATGCCCTATCTTTTCGCCATCTTTGTACACTTCATAGCCCTCTCTTGGTATCCCTCTGTCTACCATTTCAAAGCCTACTAATTTTCTTTTTAACCCCTCTTCTAATTGTTTTGTCAGGGCTTCTTTACCAATGAAGTCAGACTTTTTGTCTAATTTGACGAAGTATTTAAATCCAGCTTCTAAAGGTGTTATTTCATCATTAAATTCATGTCCATACAGTGGAAGCGAGGCTTCAAATCTCAGCGTATCCCTGCACCCAAGCCCTGCAGGTTTAATATTTTCTTCTTCTCCTGCCTTTAGAATTTCTCTCCATACTTTAACGATGTCATTTTTATCAGTGTAAATTTCAAATCCATCTTCCCCAGTATAGCCTGTTCTGGAAACCATGGCCTTAACTCCTGCAACTTCTATTCCATCCACAAAATGGAAGAATTTTAAGCCATTAAGGTCGTAATCGGTAAGCTTTTGCAATACTTTTTGTGCTTTAGGCCCTTGAAGCGCAACTTCACCCACATTGTCAGAGATGTTTTCTATCTCAACTTCGAAACTGTCCATATGTTTTAAAATCCAGTCATAGTCTTTATCAGTGTTTGCAGCATTCACAACTAAGTAAAGGTAGTTTTCATTGTAGCGATAAACCAATAAGTCGTCTACTACTCCTCCGTTTTCATTGCACATCAGCGTGTAAATAACTTGATTGTCTGTCATTGTGCTTATGTCATTTGTCATGAGATAATCGACAAGTTTAGTGGCGTCTTTTCCCTTTACGGTTATCTCTCCCATATGGGATACATCAAAGAGTCCGCAATCGTTTCTAACAGCTTCATGCTCAGCAACTAAGCCTTCATACTCGACAGGCATGAGCCATCCAGCATACTCGACAATCTTACCGCCGAGCTTTAAATGTTCATCGTAAATAGGCGTTTTTTTTGCACTCATTTAATCACTCCTTCATTTTTTATGATATAATTAGTACACAAGTATTCTACCCTTAGAGCTTTGATATTAAACTTGACTTTCCAGTAGAATATTTAAAATATGGAATTTATTAGCTTCATTATACATAAGGGGGTATTCTAATGCAATATAGTTATTTTACTAACGACAGGTTAAAGGTTTCACAATTAGGCTTCGGATGTATGCGATTTCCTATATTAAATGGAGATCAAAAGGCGATTGATGAAGAAAAAGCAAGGGAAATGCTTATTTATGCTATTGAAAATGGTGTAAACTACATCGACACAGCTTATCCATATCATGGAGGAATGAGCGAAAAATTTGTTGGGAAAGTGTTAAGTGAAGGATACAGAGATAAAGTGTATTTAGCAACTAAAAATCCTGTGTGGTTAGCCAATGCCAAAGAAGATTTCATGAAGTACCTTGATGAACAGCTTGACAATCTAAAGACAGATCACATAGACTTTTATTTGCTGCACTCTTTAGATGCTGAAAGATTTGACAAAATAGTAGATTTGGAAGTATTTGACTTTGTTAAAAAAGCTAAAGACGAAGGGAAAATAAAATACATCGGTTTTTCATTCCACGATGAGTACGAAGTATTTGAGAAAATTGTCGACAGCTATGATTGGGACTTTTGCCAAATTCAACTTAATTACTTGGACAGAGACTACCAAGCAGGCCTGAAAGGGCTTAAATACGCTAAAGACAAGGGATTGGATGTAGTTGTCATGGAGCCTGTAAAGGGAGGAAAACTTGCTAAAGCTCCTGAAAAAATAAAGAGCATATTCGACAGTTCGAATATTCGTAGATCTCCTGCGCAGTGGGCTTTGAAATGGGTGTTAGATAAGGATGAAGTATCTGTAGTCCTAAGCGGAATGACTACACTAGAGCAGGTAAAGGAAAATATTGCTGTGGCAAGTGATTCAAGAAAGTTAACGGATGATGAAATCAAATTAATTGATGAAGCTACAAAGATATATAAAGATGGTTTCAAAGTTGGATGTACTGCTTGCGAATACTGCATGCCTTGCCCATCTGGTGTAAATATTCCGAGGGTGTTTGAGTTGTACAACAATGTGTATGTCTTTGATGAGCTAGACGAGTCTAAAAAGATGTACCAAAGGTTGATTGAAAACAATATGGATGCATCAAACTGTGTCGAATGCGGAAGCTGCGAAGCAGTTTGCCCTCAACATTTGTCAATTATAGAATTATTAAAAGAGGCTGATAAAGTATTGAGATAAATTTAAGTGGTTCTTCTGTAATTAGTAAGAAGAACCACGAGACTGTGAAATAATTTGTGTATGAAAATCCTCCAGGTTAAGGTAAAATAAAAATAACTTAACTAGGAGGATTTTGTTATGGGAAGAAAAAGGCCAGAAAGAAAGAATGCTATGTTAATCAAAGCAATACTAGAATCTTATCAGCCAGAAACGGCACAAGATGTTCAGGAGGCTCTAAAAGATTTAACAGCAGATCTGATGGAGGAAATGTTAATGGCTGAATTAGATGACCATTTGGACTATGAATATGGTGAAAAACCACTTAGTTTAAATACAAGAAATGGTTATAGCACAAAGACAGTAAAAGGTACTAATGGAGAAATGGAAATTAATGTACCACGAGACAGAGATGGAAGTTTTGAACCACAGGTAGTAAAAAAGTATGAAAAAGACATCTCAAATATTGAAAATCAGATAATATCAATGTATGGAAGAGGCATGACCACAAGAGATATATCTGCTCATATTCAAGAAATTTATGGATTTGGGCTTTCGAAGTCAACAGTATCAAGGATAACAAATAAAATACTTCCAACAATTGAAGAATGGCGACAAAGGCCACTAGAGAAAGTATATTCTTTTGTTTTTATGGATGCTATTCATTACAACGTAAGGGATAATGGAGCAGTAGTAAAAAAGGCTGTATACATCGTTTTAGCATATACAATGGATGGCTTAAAAGAAATCCTAGGTATGTATGTTGGTGAAAATGAGAGTTCAAAATATTGGTTAATGGTATTAAATGATCTCAAAAATAGAGGAGTAGAAGATGTGTTGATATTTTCTACAGATAATTTACCCGGGTTTAGCCAAGCTATAACCGCAGTTTATCCAAAAGCAGAGATTCAAAAATGCATAATTCATCAGATTAGAAATTCTACAAGATATGTAAATTACAAGGATATACGTGAATTAATGAAAGACTTAAAGACAGTGTATAAAGCAAACACTGAAGAAACAGCATTAATACAACTAGGGTACTTTGAAGATAAATGGGGCAAAAAATATCCTAGTTGTATAGCAAGTTGGCGGAATAACTGGGCTGAATTATCAACATTTTTTAAATATCCACCAGAAATTAGAAAGCTGATGTATACAACAAATACCATAGAAAATTTTAATAGGCAACTAAGAAAAGTAACAAAGAATAAGACAATATTTCCTACAGATTTTTCTTTAGAAAAGAGCCTTTATTTAGCAATGGCAAATGCCACATCTAAGTGGACGTCAAGGATGAGGGGCTGGGATCAAATACTAGCTCAATTAAATATATTCTTTGAAGATATCTTAAATAAATAGCCTAAAAAAGAAATAAGATGTGGATTTGATGGATAATTGCTATGCAATTAACCACAAGCTCCACATCTACTGCTACTACTAATTTAGTATATTTCATTAAAAAGCTAAAGAACTTGACAGCTTAGCTTTGCTATGTAAAAATATACTAAACGTAATAAATAAATTTTTGATTTT
>JAHDQA010000073.1 GCA_018434075.1 Tissierellaceae bacterium | reverse complement strand
TTCACCATTCTAGTATTGTAAATATCCTTGGCAGTTCTTACAGGACTGCTGAGGCCTTATCCAAGGTCGGCCAAAAAGATAATTAATTGTACATGAAAATATTTGCACTTTTGTACAAAAAAATATTGACGTTTATAAAGGCTTAGGAGTCATAAATAATGATCCTAAGCCCTAGATTGTATTTTACTTAAGTTTATTCAGTTGTAAAACTAATTAATATTTTCTTCACCAACACCAGTTGACAAAGAACCACAAAATTTAGCAACATTAAAGGCTTAGGAGTCATAAATAATGATCCTAAGCCCTAGATTGTATTTTACTTAAGTTTATTCAGTTGTAAAACTAATTAATATTTTCTTCACCAACACCAGTTGACAAAGAACCCAATAAAGATGCCGCCTGAAGCTGTTTAGGCCTTGGCGGCGGAGTATATTTTTGAAGAATCTTCTTTTCGAGATCAATTTTTAAAGACTCAACTGTCAGCCATTGAAATTGGTACCTACATTCCGTCATCCTTTATTGCAACCCTAAAAATGTTATATCATTTATTATTTTTATCCCGCTCACATATAATACACTGATAGATATACCCCTTCATCGATTTCCAAGTGTCTAGGACCAAGTCGACATCTACTGGTGTTACATTATGAATATATAAGTTAAGCTTGTCAGTTAAGTTTCTCTTATTTACCAAATCTCTCCACAAATCAATATTTGATTTAAACTCTTTAGAAGTATTTTTATTATTACTCCATTTGTTAAGTATGTTGCATATTGAAGTCGGCAGAGAGTTTTCATTGTATGTAAGATTTAATTTATTAGAAGCATATTGTGTAACAGATTCTATTAATGTCCTATAAAGGCAAACCGTTGCATAAGGATAGTATAATATATTTAGTTTGCTTAGCTCATAAATCGTCTGATATATTTTATTCCCTAAGTTGTCTGTATTTTTGAGCAAATCTATATGCTTACCTTCAGAAGCCGTAAAAGAAAGATATGTCTTCTTTCTAAATTGTGGTTTGAAGTTGTTTTCAGGTTCATAACTTTCTTCTTGTTCTGATGAATCATCATTCTCATAATTATTTTCGCTACTTTCTTCAGAATCATTTTGATCAGAATTTTTTTCGCTCTCATTTTTATTATCTTCTGAAGATGCATCGTTTGAATTTTTTTCTTGTTGTTGATTATTGTCAGAACCATTATTGTTGGCGTCATTATCTTGTCTTTTATACTTAGGATTTTTTTCTGCAACATCAATGTTTAATATCATAAACATTATTACACCTTTCATGATATACATGAACTTCACAAAAACAGAGTCTTGGATAAAGTCTGCTCTCTCGTTGGATATTTTCAATTGTTCTTTTGTTTCATCAAAATTAGGCATATTGACAAACCCAAAAACATTATGGGGTTTAAGCCTAGTTGCTTTTTTCCGTTGTGAAAAATCAGCTAAACCAAGCCAATCAAGTTCTTCAGATAAATAGTTATATAATGCAAAATCATTTATATAAATATTTACACCTGCGCCATGATCTTTAAGCATTCCTCCTGCTGTTTTCTTCTCATAAACAAGTAATCGCCCTTCAAAAGAAGGTAAACCTTCAACACCTTCTATATCTCTAAAATTAACATTGTCATTTGTACGCGTTTTTATCGTTTCTTTTATGTTGTAATATTTATCTAATACTTCTTCAATTTTTGAAGTCTCAAAAGAATCAATTATTATTGTATCAGAATTTATTTGATTACTCTCAGCTAAACATTGAAAAGATAGTTTTTTAGTATTAGCATCATAGCCAAAAGTAACATCATAAAGCATATCTTTCAATTCAGTAGTAAACAATAACGAATTAGGTATTCCATTATCAATTGAAAGAGTAATTTCGGGGAATGGAAGGCTATTGTGTTTATATAAATAAGTAGAAATATGGCGAAGCTTTTTTATTTCAGATTCAGAAGTCAGCAGCGCCATTACTTGAGAATATACATTATTTAAGGTAATTATAGTTCCTCTATGCATATGTGAGTCTGGTATTTGCTCATAAGAATAGCTTCCACTATCTTTTGACCAATTTATTATATATTCACCATCGGCATCACTTTTTGTCTGAATGGTTAATTGATTACATAATGAAAATACTGATAAAAGTCCTAACCCTTTGCTGCCAGTATAAAAAGTGCCTTTGGCATTTGTTAAATTTCCATTATGCTTTTTATTGGAATACCCTGGTGTTGAAAGATGCCGTATATCATCTAATAAAAATCCATGTCCATCATCAACAACAGAGATTGTCCTAGATTTTCTATTATAGTATATTTTGATATTATCAGCGGCTGCATCAATTGCATTTTTAATCAATTCTGATATTACAATTAAAGGACTACCCACAGTTCCTAGTAGACTAGCTATAGATGCAGAATCAATATGTAAATATTCTTCCATTCATATCTCCCCTCAAAGCTTTTTGTATATCTTAACATATTCTTTGCTCATGGACTTTACCGATCCTAAATTTGGAATATGCGAAACCTTTGACGGCATCCGTTTACCTTGAATATTTCGCGTTATCATTGCTTCTTCTCGTAAACCATATTTTTGTGCAAGTCTATCATTTAAAATATCAAAAGGAAACTCTTTATTATCTACTCTACGATTTCCTAAAGTTAATACCATTCTTTTCCCTGATTTCAAAACACGAGCCATCTCAGCAAAAGCTCTACAATAATCATAAATAAAAGATATCACTTTTTTTGCTTTTTGGTCGCTAATACCTGCGATTAAATCTTTATATTCAATGTCAATATCAGATTTATCAGTATTATATCGACCACCGATACTCATTCTATCAATAGCAGTAAATTTTTCTAACAGTGTTTTATCGAAATAATCCAAATCATCTAAATCTATCCATAGTAAAGGCAAAATAGAATATTGTCCATATGTAACAGTTGTGTGGTTATCTCCATAAGGTGGTGAAGTACAAATTAAATCAATGCTACTATCATTAAAACTTGTCAAGATATCAATTGAATCACCAGTATATAAGCTAATATTTGTGTCATCATTCCTCTTGACATAGTCAACATACAAAGCAGATACTCTATTAATAAAATATTGTATGCAATCATTATCCATTGTTTTGATTTTTTCTTGTTCTTTTACATGCAACTTAAATGTAGTAGAGCGTGTGTTACTGTATTTTCTAACAGTATCCGCAAAGCAAACCCAAAAATAACGTCTTATTTGGATATTATTTTCATGTTGAATTGCTCTTTTTATAGTGCTTAAATCAGATATTACATCTTTCCGAAACCATTTTTGAATATTTGTAAACTCAATAGGATTCGTATTACCTAAAAACAAGGTTATATATGTTTTGAGTTGTGCGATACTTTCACGAATATCTTCTATTGGAACACCTTCTAGTCTAACACGTGAAATAAGGATGGCAAGAGGATTAATATCGATACCGTATACATCTAATCCGAGTTTTGCACCTGCTACTAGGGCTGTACCTGAGCCAACAAAAGGATCAAGGATATTTGTAATATATGGATCGTATTGCAAAATATCTTGCAATAATTGCTCTTGCATAGGCGCAACCATCATTGCTGGATATTTTATAAGAACTTTTTTTTCACGATATTCGGTAAAATCCCAATAATTATTTTCATAACTGTTTAATTTATCTGCTAAAGTCTCCATTTTATACCTCACTATTTTTATGAGCACTATCGAAAACTCAAAAATTTATACGTTAAATCTCTTCAGTTTTTTTCTTATATCTCTTATCCGCAGGCTTTATCGCATCTTTCGGTATCGCCCAAGTAATCCCAAAACGAACAGCACCGGGTATCTTTCCCTGTGCGCATAATACCTGTACTCGGCGCGTAGTAACTCCCCATTTTTCAGCCGCTTCTTTCACAGTGATATAGTCCATAAAAACAACCCTTCAAAGGAAATTCTTGCTATTATTATATATCGTAGCGGCGAATAATACAAGAGGCTTAAGCAAATAAGATAGTGTCAATTAATTGTTGGAAAACAACTAATAATAATTTTCTAAATAAAAGTAGAATAATAACTCCATAATCATATATTGTAATAATTTGTAATTTTAATTTTACTTTACCTTAATAAGCCTAAGGTAATAGGCT
>JAHDQA010000065.1 GCA_018434075.1 Tissierellaceae bacterium | reverse complement strand
TATATGTGGCAAATTGATGATATGGCTTATCTAGTATGGTATCAAGACGGTATTGAATGTCATATTATAGGAAACTTAAATAAAGATGTAATTCTAAAAGTTGCAGAAAATATTTCAAAATAATTTAAAAAAACATGTCCCCTTTTTCCTCCTTGTGCGTTATATAGGTAAGAACCTAAAATAATAGCTAAGGAGGATTTTTTATGAAACTTAAAAAGATTGGAGCAACGGCAATGGCCATTACATTGTTAGCAGGAGGTGGTATAACAAATGCTACCTATGCTATGGAACTGAAAGAGCAAACACTAACAAAGGTAGACTATCAGGCAATTACTCCATTGTGGGAAAGTATTAGTGGTATTTCACTAAGTATTTCAGCAGAAGGCACTACGCTTTACCCAGAGGTATATATAAAAGCTAAAAGCTCTTCTGGTTCAATTAGCGGAACAATGTATTTGGAAAGATATGATTTAGGAAGATGGATTAGTGTAACTTCATGGAATTTCAAAGGGACTAGCTATGTATTTTTATCTAAGAGTTATACAGGAATGTCAGGGGTTAAATACCGTACTCGAGTTGTAGTGACTGTAGATGGGGAAAAAGCTGAGGCTGTTTCCGGAATTTGTGAGATTTAAAAATTTAGGTGTTAAATAAAGAAAGGGGTTAAAGTGTAGAATTAAATTTATATAAATAATGTGATAAAGGCTTTACTTTTAATCTGCCTGACTAGAATGAAAAGGTGTTTTATTTGGCAGGGAACAATAAATAATTTTATATGAAATTGCCCACTTCATCTGATAAAGGCAAATAATATTATGATACAGAAAATATAGAAATGGAAGAGATTATCTTTAAGGGACCTCAAGCAGATATGTGGAAAACCGATAAAATGACTTATTTAATATAGTGCCGAGACGGCATAATATCATGTTATTGGAAACTTGTATAAATACGAAGTTCTAAACATTGGAGAAAATATTTTAAAATAAATTTAAAAAGTATGTCCCTTTTTTCCTCCTTGTGAGTTATATGGGTAAGAATCTAAATTAATAACAAGGAAGATTATGTATCCTGAAAGAAGATATATACGAGTGACCTACAGTTTAGGAGGTGGTGCGTATATTGTAAAAGAGTTTTGCATAGGTAAAAGAACCCCTGTGTGTTAGGATAGCTATTGTATAGAATATGTTGCTAATGATTATTAATTAATATGAAAAACAACAAAAAGGAGGAAAAGATAATGAAGAAACATCTTAAAATTGGTATAAAAATATTAATCTTAATAGGAATGATGGTAGTGTTAAGCTCAAATCATTACAGTATAGCTAATTCTATAGGTCTGGCACAAAATAGAACGGAATATATAGAAGGTTTTATAGTTGATTTCTATAGAAATCAAGATTTAGCTGAAGACAATGACTTAAGTAAGTATGAGATAAATGAAGATTTGCAGAATTATTTATTTGGGAAAGTAAAAGTTATAAATTATAACACAGCTGTTAATAGGACTGAAAAGACTAATTATGAGGTTAAACCAGAGCTAATGGAAGAAGAATTTATTAATGAGCTATATTATTTAAAATTTGCAGTTAGGGTTAAATTCAAATATATTGGAGTTGAAGAAGAAAGCGGATATAGTGAAGAACTTGAAGTTTTATTAAAAGAAGAAGATAATGGTTATGTTATTGAAGATTTTTATACAAGATTAAATGGTTATGACTCCTTTATCAGGGGCGAAGAAGATGATTTAAAATCTGGAGCTTATCAGAAGTCTAGTTTACTAAATAATAACGAAATAAAAGTCAAACAACAAAAATTAATGGATAACATCGATAAAGTTTATAAAGAAGAAAATAGGGCTGTTGAAGCTAAAGAAAAAGAAGACTCTATTCAAAATATGGGAATTCAAGCATCAAGTTTGAATAAAAGTGCGATAAAGAATTATGCTAGAAACAACTTTAATAAAATAAATCCTTCAAGTGGTAACGGGGTAGTACCATATTATGATTTTTCTGCTATTTCTGGTAATTATGATTGTACTAATTTTGTTTCGCATGCGTTATTGGCAGGTGGAGCTACGGTATATAATAATGGAAATCCTGCTAGTGGGTGGTATTATGTGAACTTGAGTAATAGAAGTTATTCATGGTCTGGGGTTCCTAATCTATATGATTTTTTAATTAATAATAGTACAAAAGGACCTTCAGGGGCACACCAAAACTATTTTACATTCCATGAGGCATCAGCATATCCTTTTGTTGATGGGGATATACTTCAATTTCATAATGGAACAGTATGGAGGCACTCTACAATTATAACCGGATTTTACCAAGCTAGTACAAATTATTTAGGTGCATTAGTTACTGGAAGAACAAGCCCTACTTCAAACAATGATAATCAAAAGGCTGCTGATATATATATAGGGAATAGTAAGAGAGTAATTAAATTAGGATTGAACTACTAATTAATATATAAGCAAAAACAGTCGATTTGATATGATACTTCCAAAGTAGACAGTCTAATTAATTAAAATTAGATTATCTACTTGGAGGTATTTTTTATGGGAAGAAAAGCAAAGTATAGTAAAGAAGTACAAATTAAAGCTTGCAAAGATTATGAGAAAGGTCATATT
>JAHDQA010000140.1 GCA_018434075.1 Tissierellaceae bacterium | reverse complement strand
CTTTCTCTGCTATTAATTGTATAATATTATTCATAGAGAATATCCTCCTTTTTTGTAGTTTTGACGATTACATTATATCAAATCGAGGATCATTCTCTATATTTTTTTATTATTTCTCCAACAATTATTTTACACTAAGTAACATAGTTTATGATAGTCAATATTTCCAAATAAATCCACAATTATAATGCATAGATTAGTTTGATCGTTTATAACAAAATTAATTGCATTTCCTTGTATTTGAGATCTTACAAAAGCATGAATGATTTGGTAACTATCATTATTATTTTCGCATATATACATTTGCTCAATATATGAAGATGGATTATTTTTTAGTTTAATACTGGAATTAGCATAATCGACTATATCCAAATTAACTATTTCCTTGTTAATGCTGTATTCAATCTTGAAATTTTGATTTAATTTCTTATCTATTTTTTCAATTAATAATGTAAAGCTTTTCTGAGCTAATCTTCTAGTTGTCGAAACTATGCTAATAGGATTTTGGTCACATCCTATCCATTTTCTATCAAGCTCACTAGCAGCAACTATTGATGTGCCGCTTCCTAAATAAAAATCAGCTACTATAGAATTAATATTTGTCGATGCTAATATTGCTTTTTTAACTAATTCTAATGGTTTTTGAGTTGAATAATTCACTCTTTCTTTACTAGTTCTACCGACCATATTTATATACCAGACATCTTTTGCATTAACCAGTGTATACCAACCCAAATCATCTTTATATTCAACAACATTACTGAATTTATATGGTTTAAAATCTCGATTGTATGATTTTTCTTTTTGTTGATTAAAAATGTATTTATTTGTTTTACTATAAAGATATATATTGTCATGTTTCCTTGAAAATCTTCTATTGCTTGCACCACCTGATTTATAAACCCATATAATTTCATTGATGAAATTTTTTTCATCAAATATTTCATCTAAGATAATTCTAATATAGTGGCTTACTCTGTTGTCGACATGGACATAGATGCTTCCAGTATCAGAGAGTAATTTTCTCATAAGCGATAACCGTAGAGTAATATCATAGATGTATTCTTCCAAACCATATGTGTATCTATCAGAAAAATCATTTCTCTTTAATACTATTTCCTCATTTCCAATATTTATCTTTATCTTTTGATCATAATTCATATTAGTAAAAAAAGGA
The DNA here is from genome assembly GCA_018434075.1 of Tissierellaceae bacterium. Lineage (GTDB taxonomy): Bacteria > Bacillota > Clostridia > Tissierellales > Tissierellaceae > Soehngenia. The sequence continues at coordinate 14,286 of JAHDQA010000140.1, read as the reverse complement.
GGATCAATATATATTAAATCAATTCTATTTGAATACCCTTTATTATATAAATCAACTAGACAATTTAAGTTGTCTGTAAGATATAAATAATTATTATCTTCTGCTTTACCAAACGAAATAGGTATATATTCTTTTTTTGGATCTATTAATAATTCAGAATCATCTATAGCTCTTGTAATTATATCGTACATTCTTTTCAATATAGTCATGATATCTCCAATCTACATTTTACTAATTTATAAATTCATTCCATTTAATATACTTATTCATAATCGAAACAAATTCTGTCAAATATTTTAAATGTATTTCATCGAATCTGTTAAAATAAGGGCTATCTATGTCTAATACTCCAAATACTTCATCGTTTTGAATAATTGGAATTACAATCTCTGATCTTGAATTTTCATCACATGCAATATGCCCTTCAAATTCATTAACATTGTCAACAATAATGGGTTCTTTTCTTTCGACAGAAGTTCCGCATACTCCTTTGCCTATCTTGATCCTATTGCATGCTGGAAGTCCTTGGAATGGTCCCAATACAAGTTCAGATCCCCTTAAAAAATAAAACCCACTCCAGTTTATATTGTTAATGCATAATTTTATTATCGCTGTAGAGTTAGAAATATTAGCTAAAACATCAGTTTCTGAAGATAACTGACCTTTTAATAACAAATTCATGTATTTTAATCTCTCAACTTCAGTCATTTTGTTAATTGAATCAATTTTAATCATCTCAGCACCTACCTGCTTAAATCTATGTGGCAATAGCCATTAGGATTCTTCTTTAAATATTTTTGGTGGTATTCCTCGGCTAAATAAAAACATCTTAAAGGACATACTTCTGTAACTATTTTTTCTGTGTAATTCTGTTGTATTCCATCCACATATTTAGCTATTATATCTTTATCCTTCTCATCGGCATAATATATACCTGTTCTGTATTGGTTGCCGATATCTCCACCTTGTCTATTCAACAATGTAGGATCTATTATATTGAAAAATTTATACAATAATTCTTCCAATGAAACAACCGATTCGTCATATTTCACATATACCGTTTCTGCATGTTTTGTTGTTCCAGTGCATACTTCTTGATAGGTTGGATTCTCCTTTATGCCATTCGCATATCCTACTTTAGTTTCTATAACTCCATCAATTCTAGAAAAATATTCTTCTACACCCCAAAAACATCCACCAGCAAAATATATCTCTTTCATTTAAATGCCCCTTTCTATAAATCATATTAATTTAAAAATAAATGGTACTATAGCTATAGTTATTATTCCAGACAATGTTATAGCAATAGATGACATCGCGCCTTCAACATCCCCTAATTCCATAGCTTTAGTAGTACCCATTACATGCGATGCAGTGCCTAGTGCAATACCTTTTGCGATTTTGTTGTTGATTCTAAATATATTTAATATATACTCTCCTATTACATATCCAAAAGTACCGCTTAAAATTACAAATGTGACTGTTAAAGAAGCATTTGTCCCCAACATATTTGCTATTTCTATAGCTATTGGGGTTGTTGTGTTCTTAGGTATTAACGCAGTCATTAATAATTTGTCAAAATTAAATAATTTACTCAATATAATAGTCGTAAAAACTCCAGTCATCACCCCTACTAATACTCCTGATATTATTATTAAATAATTTTTCTTAAATACATCCCATTGTTTATATAATGGAACCGCTAAAGAAATTGTAGCAGGTGCAAGAAAAAAAGTAATTATATTCCCACCTAAATTATAAGTTTCTAAATCTATATCGAATGTTTTCAACATAAATATTATAGCCGCTATAGATAATAATAAAGGATTTAATAGTGGCATTCTTAATCTCTTAGAGATAAATACCGATATAAAATAGATTATAATAGAAATTGTGACGCCAAATAATGGGGTATCAATAGCCCGGTTCATTTATTCTCCCTTTCTTTCTTAATATTAATCATAAATTGAATAGTTTTGCCAGTAGTTATCATGACTAATGTCAACGTCAAGCAAACTGTTATTAAAATGGGAATTAAATCATTTTTTAAGACATCTAATACATTTATTACGCCTACGCCTATGGGTAAAAACATAAAAGGCAAATATTCTAATAATACAGAAGAAATATCTTCAATATGAGATATTTTTAATATATTTAATTTTAACAATAAAAATAAAATTACCATTCCTATTATAGTAGGCGGTAAAATATTTATATAATTTACTGAAATTATATTTGCTAACCACAAAATTAATAATAGTATGCCTAGTTGTTTCAACTTTTTCATCCTTTTGATACCTCTCTATTTCCTCTCTAAAAGTAGAGGCAGGGTTACCCCTGCCAGTTATTAATACGGTGCAAATCCCTGATGTAGCCACCAATCTTTAGTGTACAAATCATATTGTTTAGTGAATTGTTCTAGATGAACATTTTCCCATTTTATTAATAAATCATATAGATCCTTGGCTTTTTCGTATATAGTTTTCTTTTTTGCTTGTTCATAAAATTCAATTGAATCCTTCTCCATTTGTATCCCTATGCTATATACTGAAATAGCTAGAGATAAAAAATCCTTATCAACTTTATCCCAAGTAAAGATACCTGGGGATTCTAATTTCTTTAAAGACGATAAGTCTATGTTATCATTATCAGCTTTTTCTATTTCTTTAAGCAAATCTTTTAAATAATTTATATGCTTCAGTTCTTCGTTTGCCAATTCAAGAAAAGAGTTTTTATTATTTTGGCCGTCAATCTCTTTTGCGGCTAATTTATAAAACTCATATCCTTCGACTTCATTCAATATTCCTTGTTTAATAATATCTATTTCTTCTTTATACATATTCACACCTCCATAAGCATGTTATATATACCCTACTCTATGCTCTTTAATAATATTTAATAACTATAAAAATAATTATCGTACTCAAATATTTCTAATTTTATATTATCTTTTCTAATTAACCATTCATCGTAATCATTTATAGGACCAAGCAAGTCCCTTATTTTTTGCAATAGTTTGTCATAAGTACAATTGTTGATGAAATCAATGCTTGGATTTTTACAGAAAACATCTGCAATTACATCTAAAAGCTCAGAAGTAATTTCTTCCTTCTCTCTTTCGTTAATTTTCATACCCTCCATTGCCGTATCAACTAAATTATTGTATGTGAGTTCTAAATATTTTATGAATTCTTCGAAGTCGTCACAATTAGATCCATTTTGAATATCAAATATTATCTTAAAAAATACAAACCACCTAAAGTCTTTGTTAATTATCTCCATTATTTTATTGCCGAATTTGTTTAAAAATTCATCTGAATACTGTATTTCTCTTTCAAAGTCCAAATAGGTATTAAAATTAATATCAGCATTTCCGATCTCATTTAATCTATTTAAAATCCTTAAAAATTCTTCTGTGTATCCACCCTTATCATCCTCTGCTTTCATAAACAAAAAATCCACGATAATATCTGTTGATTTTTTAAGCTCTATGATAACTCCAACTTCATTTCTTATATTTACTGAGTAGATATCGTGAATCATTTTTGACAATAAAGCTTTTAGCTGTGATTTTTTTGAAACTTCATCACTTGCGTTCATTATATCTAGATGGTTATATATTAACATTAACTGTCTATCTATCATTGACAGATTATCTTTGATTGAAGACATAATATCTCTGAAAAAGTCTTCAATTATCATATAATTATAATTCTTATAGAGAACTTTATGTTCTATGTCACTCCAGAAAATGTTAACCATAGATTTTATTTGTAATTCAAAATTTACCGAAATATCACTCTTTATATATTTCCCGTCAATTTTGTATATCTCAAATCCATTCTTTTGTATTTGTGGCTGTTTTTCACCCAATTTCAAGTAAATGCTTTCATTCAATGAATTGGTAAAATATCCATCTTCTTTTTCTATGTTAAATAAAGTAATTATATCTTGGTATATTTTTTTTTCATCTTCGAGAAACCTACATTCAATTCTAAATCCTATCAAATCAGACAAATTATCAACTAATTTTTCTGGTGTATCATATTTCATATAAAAATTGTGTCTCAAAATTTTTTCTTTTAAACTTTCACTAGATTTTATTCTATAATTCACGTTCAAAAAATGATCCTTTATAAATAAGCTATTATTGAAGAAGTTTTCTAGTTCTTCTGCAACTTTATTTAACTTATCAGCATCCTTTTCAATCAAGGCTAAGGTTTGATCAATAAAATCAAATAGCTCCAACTTCATAATTATCCTCCTATGATATACTCTAATTAATTATATCATAAATATTTGAAGTCTTATTATTAAAATAAAAGCAAGAAGAAATTTCTTCTCCTTGCCTATATAGCTCTATTCAAAAAGATGTGTTTCTAATATCTGATCTTTCCTAAATCCCTTTAATCCCATATAATAATACAAATTGTTCAACATATGATCTAATTTTACAGGCCCTACAATCTCAGAACCGGTAACTAACACTCCGTATTTCATTGCTTCTTGCTTAACAAATTCAAAAGTTCTATATAGTGGTGTTTGATTGCAGTCAAACATGTTCATGGAAACTACTACGCCACTTCTTTCTGGGAATTTTATACCTACGGCTCTTACAGTAGAAAAACCACCACTAGGTCCTCTTACAGCTTTTGCAATTTCTTTAGCTATACTTATGTCTTCAGTTGCTAAAAATACATTAAAGGCAGTCAAACCTTCTAGATCAGCGCTTACAATTGTTGCACCTAATTTTTCATCTAATTTGCCATCTATCGACAAATCAGGCTTTCTTGATTCATACTCAGGATTATCTTTATCTTTCAATAATTCTTTGAGTCCTTCATATTGCCCTTTTCTAATGTATGAAATACTTTTCTTTTCTTCAGTTCGAGCATTAGCACCTGAAAAATAAATTGGAACCTTAAATCTGTTAAATAGTTCGTGGCCAATTTCTTCGGCGAGTTTGGTGCATTCTTCTAATGAAATGTTAGACAATGGGAAGATTGGTATGGTATCTTGAGCACCTATTCTTGGATGTGTGCCTTTTTGTTCCCTCATATCTATGAGTTCGTAGGATTTACTAGCCATATTAATTAGAGCTTCCTTTAATGGTTCTGGTTCGCCAATTATTGTTAATACAGTTCTGTTAAAATCATATTCAGGTTCTACACTTATTAATTTTACCCCTTCAACTTTTCTTACTTCATCTGCAATTTGGTTAATTACATCTTCTCTCCTACCGTCACTAAAATTAGGAACTGCTAATATGTATTTTTTTGACATTTTATCGCCCCTTTTAATTTATATTCAGTATAATAACATATCTATTCTCTATCTTCATTGTTAAAATTATATAAAAGTTTTTTTGCTTTTTCATAATCTTCTATATTATCTATGTCTATATTATACATACTATTTTTAAAACATAATTTTTTTATCTCATCTTTGTACCTATAAATGATATTTCTTGCACCCTCATCTCCAGATAAAGATAATAATTCATTCCTGAATTTATTAGGAAACAACACAGGATTGCCTCTTTTCTCATTATAATAAGGTACTATAATCTTCTCTTTATTTGAATTGTGTTCATCTATTATTTTGTCTAAAATACCAGACGTAATAAAAGGCTGGTCACCTAGTAAAAATAGATAATCAGAATTTTTTGAAGCATTCAATACACCCAATTTAATGCTCTCAGATTGACCTAAATATGCTTTATCATTATAAACCAATCGAATGTCTATATCTAATGTAAATTTTAATAGTGCAGAGCTTCTGTATACCAATATGAGATCATCTAATTTAGAGTTTTTAGCATTGTTTATCACCATTTCAATGATTGACATATTATTTAATTTCATCATCAACTTATTTTTCCTCATTCGATTAGAAAAACCAGAAGCTAATATAATTCCTGTTATCATATTATAACTCCATACTATTAATCAACGAATCTAGAGATAATCCCAACTCATATAATTTTTTGTCCTCACCAATTACACTTAAAAATTTAAATAATTTCCCGTCCTCCACTCTTTTTTTAATTGGTGTGGCAATGTATTTTATTTCACCATTCTTTAGTCTTGTAAAAGTTTTATCTGCTTCATATAGGTTCAAGCCTATTGAACCTTTTTCATTTGAATAAATTACGTATCCTTCTTCGTCAGTTATATATATTGCATCCATATTGGTTTCATTTAATAAATATAAAATATCTTCATCAGTTAGAGAATTTTTCCCTTTAACAAAATTTATAACAAAATTTGTCTTTTCTAACATTTTTTCTTCCATTATTTTACCAGCAACTATTTGTTGCAAAATTGTTATATTTTCTCGAATATCATTTATCTTATTTTTTAAAAGCAATGATTTTTCCTTTTGTGCTACTGCTTGTTCGTTGGTTTCATCCATGTTCCGAGCAATTTCATAAGAAATTCTGGCTATATCATCAATATTATTCAAAACATCAAAAATCTTTTGATTGGACTTGTCAGATTCTAGATACATGCCCGTTAAATTTTCTTTCCCTAAATTTAGCTTTTCAATTATTGCTTTAAATTCACTATTTATTTTGTCAATTATTCCATCATTTTCTTTCATGTATTCCATTTCATCCATCATTGATACAATAATAGTTTGTATTTCATCCTCTAAATTCTTAATTAAATCTGTAATTTTAGAAGACACAATCTCAGTTTGAGTAGCTAATTTCCCAACTTCAGATGCAACTATCGCAAATCCTCTACCATATTCTCCTGCTCTAGCCGCTTCTATAGAAGCATTTAAAGACAACATCTTAGTTTTATTCGATATGTCCTCAATTGTATTTAAAAACGAATCAACTTCGGACATAAACTCCTTCACTTTTATTATGCTTTCTGTAGACTTTTCCATCATATCCTTTGATAATTTAACTCTTTCTCTTATTATTTCAGAATTTTTCATGCTAGATTGGGCTGAACTTATTGAATCTTGAATAAATTCAGTTTTAGTTTTTATGGATTCAGTCAACTCTTCTAAAGTGTGCATAATAAAATCTGCAGAATTTTTAGTTTCTGTTAACATGTTTGATTGTCTATCAGACATTTCATCAATAATAGAAACTTTTTTTTCGATTAATTCAGCATTTTGAGTTTGATCCTCTGAAATAGAGTATAATTCTTCGCAAATTTTATAGATATTAGATGATGCTGCAATTTGGTCTCTGTAATCATTCTTGACATCTACTATTTTTTCAGCGCCATTCTCTTGCTTCAGTACCTCAAACTGTTTGAAGTTAACTCTTAATCCAAAACTATAGACAATAAATGTGAATAATAAAGATAAAAACACAGCTAATACAATCATAATAATTATATCATCTGATTTTGTTATTATTAACATGCTTGTCAAGCTAACAATCAGAAAAGATATAAATAAAATAACCTTGTTCTTCATTTAAACGCCTCCTGTCTACTCGATTAAATCAATAAATTTATTCTCCACCGAATCAAACAAGCCTCTATCCGTAATTTTTATCTCTGGAATTACTGGTAATGCAAGAAATGATAAAGCCATAAATGGTTCAATCTCTTTTGGCACATGAAGCTTATTATGTGCGATCGATTTTAAAATTTCCAACTCATTAGATACTTCATTTAATGACTTATTTGACATTAATCCTCCTATTTCTAGAGGTAATACTCCCAATATTTCGCAATTACTAGTTAAAACAATTCCCCCACCTATTTTCTTCAATTCGTTGATTGCTAATAAAATATCATCATCATTATCGCCTATTGCTATTACGTTATGCGAATCATGAGCGACAGTAGATGCTATTGCTCCATTAGTGATATTGAAACCCTCAATTAGCCCTAGGCCAAAATTTCCAGTGTATTTGTGCCTTTCTACAACAATGATCTTTGAATATTTGGTGTTTGATTCGGTCCCCATAAAATACTTATCGGCATCTATTTTAATTTTTTTAGTCACTAAATTCCCTGGTTCAATTTTAATGACATTTATTTGTTTCCCATTTTTACTTAGCAACAAATCTTCTTTACTCAAATTTTTCATATTTATAGTATTTATTAAATTTTCATTAATTATACTTTGTGTTTCAAATAGTCCTTTATTGTTTTTAGCAACCAAAACTCCTTGTTTATACACTTCATATACATTGAACTCATATAAATCAGCAAATGTTATAAAATTAGCTTTATACCCTGGTGCTATGGCTCCAATATCTTTTAAGTTGTAAGCTAAAGCTGTGTTTAATGTAGCCATTTTTATACAATCTATAGGTTCTAGTCCTAGCGAAATTGACATTCTTATGTTATTATCAACACTCCCATCTCTTATCAGATCACAAGGCTCTCTATCATCAGTGCAGAACATCATTCTACTTAGATAATTTTTATTAACCCCTTTAATCAATTCTGATAAATTTCTAGCTGCTGATCCCTCTCTTATATGTATATACATTCCTAACTCTAGTCTATTGAACATTTCCTCGATATTTGTACACTCATGCTCAGTCTTTATACCCGCTAACACATAAGCGAAGAGATTTTCTTTTGTAATTCCAGGACAATGGCCATCTATTGTCTTATTGAACTTTTTCGCAGTTTCAATCTTTCCCAAAATTTCAGGGTCACCGTTTATAACAGAATTATAATCCATTACTTCACCCAACCCTAAAACTCTATCATTTGACATTAATTCCTCTATTTCTTCAACTCCAATATGTGCCCCTGAATTTTCAAAAGGTGTAGCTGGTACGCAACTTGGTGCCATAATATACACATCTAACGGCAATTTTTTGCTATCTTCTAGCATAAAGCTAATGCCTTCCATACCTTTTACATTTGCGATTTCATGTGGATCAGCTACTACTGTTAAAACCCCATGTGGTACTATAGCCTTTGCGAATTGAGATGGTGTAACCTTTGAAGATTCTATATGAACATGACCATCTATTAACGAAGGAGCAACATAATTGTGATGCAAATCAATTTCTTCAAAAGCTTCATAATTCCCAAACCCAACAATATATCCATCTTTTACTGCAAAATTCGTTTTTACTATATTATTCGTAAATACATCAATTATCTTTGCATTTTTAAACAGAAAATCAGCCTTTTCTCTTTTCATCGATACATCAAGTAAATTCTTCATAGTCAATCCTCCGGTTTAAAGCTATTATTAATTGCCTTAATTATTTTATCTGGTGTTGCAGGTAGTTCATTAATCCTAACTTTAATCGCGTCATAAATTGCATTCAATATTGCTGGTGCAACTGGTATTGTAACTGGTTCACCTATACCTTTAGCTCCAAATGGTGCTGTAGACTCAGGATCTTCGATGATTATTTTTTCTATGTCAATTGTATCCATCGAAGTTGGCAATAAATATTTAGAAAATTTATCATTGGTAATTCTTCCTTCAATTATATTTAAATCCTCAAATAAACAGTACCCTAGTCCCATGCAGAAACCACCATCTATTTGTCCTTCAATCATACTTGGGTTTATTGCTTTCCCAACATCTTGTGCAAATCTTGCATGCACAATACTAACAATACCAGTAAGTGTATTTACCTCTACCTCTACTTCACATGCACTAAAAGTGTATGGCCAGTATGGTTCCCCTTGTCCTGTTTCAGTGTCCATTTCAACAGTATGAGCAGTAAAACTGGCTTGAGACTCTATTAATTCATCTTTAAAATAATGAGCAATATCTAAGAAACTAACTTTATTCATCTCGCTTGAATTTAGGTATATGTTCGAATTAGAAACAATTAATTCTTCGGTTGAATCTAATTGTAGTAACTCCATTGCTTTAATTTTCAATTCTTCAATGAATTTTTCACATGCTTTTTTAATAGCATTCCCTGTATTATAAGTTTGTCTGCTAGCTGCTGCAGTCCCAGAATCAGGTGTATTTGAAGTATCTTCACTGAACAACATTATTTCATCGATACTTATGTTAAGAGTTTCTGCTGCAATTTGAATAAATACAGTTTTCGCTCCTTGTCCTACTTCTGTACCACCAACAAAAATATAAACCTTCCCATCATCATTTAGTCTCACTCTTGCATTAGATACATCTGGATACCCATTGCCGTATCCAGTGCCATAATATGATATAGCTAATCCTTTACCTCTTTTTATCATGATTTTCCCTCGCTAATTAATTATTCGGCAATGCTTTTTAAGCATTGTTCTAACGGTACGCTATTGCTTAATAATTGCCCGGTTGAGGTATAAGACCCCACTTTCAATATGTTCTTAAGTCTAATCTCAACTGGGCTCATATTTAATTCATGAGCTATAATGTCCATTTGTTGTTCGTAAGCTACAGCAACTTGGGTTGCTCCAAATCCCCTCATTGCTCCAGCATATGGATTGTTAGTATATACTGCATAACTGTCCACCATAACATTTGGAACAACATATGGACCAGTTGCATGAACCCCTGCTTTTCTTAAAACGTTATCACCCCATGATGCATAAGCTCCTGTATCTCCAATTATCTCAGCTTTTACAGCAGTAATATAACCCTCCTTGTTTACTCCCGTTTCGTAGTTCATTATCATTGCATGTCTCTTGCTGTGTGCAACAAAAGATTCTTCTCTGGAATATACACATTTTACAACTCTATTTAATACTTTAGTAGCTAAAGCTAGATGAACCTGAAGCGATAGATCTTCTCGTCCACCAAATGCACCACCGACATTTGAATTTATTATTCGAATGTTTTCTAATGGAACATTTAAACAATAAGCTATTTCCTCTCTATCGTAATGAGGGTACTGTGTAGCTACTATTACTGTTATATTTCCATATTCATCTACATAACTAATTCCAGCTTCAGGTTGCAAAAAACCATGGTCTACACTATGAGTTTTATATGTGTTTTTAGCTACATAGTAACTCTCTTCTAATGCTTTTAGTGCATCACCTTTTCTCAATTTATAATGATATAAAACATTGCTATCCCCATGAATTTTAACTGAATCTTCCTTCATTGCTTCGATTGGATCTAATATAGGATTCAATACTTCGTATTTAACTATTATTTTATTCATAGCTTCTTCACATATCTTTTCTGTTTCAGCTACTATAAAAGCTATCGGATCTCCTATTCTTCGGACTACATCTTCACAAAAAACCAATTGGTCTTTATGAAGTACGCCATGAGCATTGTTGGGAACATCTTTATTAGTGAATATTCTGACAACGCCTGGTAAATTTTGAGCTTCAGTTATATCGATACTGATCTTTGCATAAGGATATTTTGACCTTAATGTCATTCCGTATAGCATATTATCAAAATAATAGTCTTGTGGATACATCGCTTCACCAGTTACTTTCGCCAATGAATCAATTCTACTTATGCTATTTCCTATATGCTTTTGTTCCATTTAAGTACCCCCCTGCAATTTCGACGGCTTTTACAATTTTCTCATATCCAGTACATCTGCATAGATTACCAGAAATATTCTCTCTTATTTCTTCTAAAGTAGGGTTTGGATTATTATCTAAAATAGCTTTTGCAGCTAATATCATGCCGGGAGTGCAATAACCACATTGAACTGCTCCTGCTTCAATAAAAGCTTTCTGGATGTAGTTTATATCTCCATCTTTGCTTAATCCTTCTACTGTAAGTATCTTACTCCTTGATGCTTGAAATGCCATAACAAGGCATGAGTTGACAAGTCTACCATCCATTATTACTGAACACGCACCACATTCTCCTTCACTACAGCCCTCTTTTACTCCTGTAAGTCTCAATTCATCTCTCAATATATCTATTAGCCTTTTCCCCTCATCTACTTCCAGTTCATAGTCTGTTTCGTTGACATTTATCTCCAATTTAAACATATCAGCACCTCTTAAAATAGTTAATTGTTTCTTCAAAGCAATTTTTAAATATATATTCAATAGCACTTTGCTTATAAGGTAATGATGTTCTTCGACCAAGTCTCTCAGACATTATACTTTTCATTGTAGTAATAGCTAAACCAATTGAATCATTATCTAACTTTCTATTCAACAATTGAGATTCCACTTCATATTCTCTCATTGGAAATTTGCCTATTGCTCCACTAGCAATTAATATATTCTCTATTTCATTTCTCTCATTTAATGTTATATTAGTTGAAATTGATAATTTGGAAATTGCTAATGATTTTCTGAACCCTAATTTTTCGAATCCAAGGTAAGAATTGCGACTTAGTTCCTTAAATTTAATATATGTTATTATTCCGTCATTCAAATCATCCCTTAGATGATCATAAAATTCACTCATTGGAATTTCCACTGAATTAGTTTTAGATGCTATACATACCTTTGCGTCCAAAGCTAATAAAGCAGGCGCTGAATCAGCAGAAGTCGATGCATTAGCCAGATTTCCACCTATAGTGCCCCTGTTTCTAATTTGTGGAGAACCAATTTGACCAATTGCTTTAACAAATCCTTTCAAATTATTAGAATATGAAAATTCCAATATTTTAGAAAATGGTACTGCACTGCCAATTATGTATTCATCATTTAATATGTCTATTCTATTGAGTTCATCAATTGATGTTATGTCAACTAAGCATTCAATATCTAGTTTTTTATTTCGCAAATCTAGAATTAAATCAGTGCCACCAGCTATTACTTTGGATTTTGATACCGTTGATAATATATCTAATGTCTCTTCTATAGTATTTGCTTTGTAAACTTTCATAGTCCTCACCTCTCAAATCTTTTGTAAAAGCTGCTTCATTCAAATGAAGCAGCTTTTACAAACTGATTGTCAAATTATTTCTTTTAAAATGAATAGTATAGCCAAAATCCACATGACAGCAGAAACTTCCTTATATCTTCCTGTCAATAATTTTATTAATACATATGAAACCATTCCGAAAACAATACCTTGGGCTATGCTGTAAGCAAATGGCATCATGACTATAGTTAAAAACGCAGGCACTGCCTCTGTATAATCTTTAAAATCAATTTCGCCAACTTGACTCATCATAGCTAAACCAACAAGTATCAATGCTGGAGCAGTAGCTTGAGCTGGTATAATACTAAAAATTGGTGAAAAGAACAAAGCGATTAAGAACATAAAACCAACTGTCAAAGATGTCAAACCTGTCCTTCCACCTTCTGATACTCCTGCAGCTGATTCAACATATGTTGTTACAGTACTTGTTCCTAAACAAGCTCCAACAGTTGTTCCAATTGCATCAGCAAGCAATGCTTGACTAGCTTTTGGTAATTTACCATCTTTATCCAACATATTTGCTTTCTGAGAAACACCTATCAATGTTCCTACTGTATCAAATATATCTACAAATAAAAATGTGAACACGACAATTAGCATGTCAAAAGTAAAAACATTGTTCCATTCAAACTTAAAAGCTACTGGAGCTAAAGATGGCGGTAATTTTAGAATGCTAGATGGTAATTCTGCTACCCCCATAAATATACCTATGATAGTAGTTATAAGTATGCCAATAAGTAATGAGCCCTTTACCTTTCTGTATGATAATACAGCCATAATAATGATCCCAATTATCGACAAAATTGCACCTTTAGAAGATAAATCTCCTAATCCAATTATGGTCCCGCCATTTGCAGTAACTATGCCTGCATTTACAAAACCAATAAGTGCAATGAATAATCCTATTCCAACAGATACAGCTTTCTTTAAATTCATTGGAATAGCATTAAAAATTGCTTCTCTGACTTTGAACAATGACAAGATAATGAAAATTATACCTTCGATAAAGACAGCTGTTAAAGCAAATTGCCAAGATTTTCCCATCTGAAAAACAACGGTATAAGTAAAAAAAGCATTTAATCCCATTCCCGGAGCTAATGCAAAAGGATAATTAGACAATAGGGCCATTGCAATACATGCTATTAACGAAGCTAATGCTGTTGCAGTAAATACTCCACCCCAATCCATGCCTGCTTCAGAAAGTATACTTGGGTTTACAATTAAAATATACGCCATTGTCATAAACGTAGTTAGACCAGCAATAAGCTCAGTTTTAACATCGGTGCCATTTTCCTTTAGCTTAAATCTTTTTTCAAAAAAACTATTTTCCATGTGTTCTCCCCCTTTTGAATAATTAAAGAATATCCTCCTTTTCTTATAGATTTTAGCTCGTTGCAAAACTCTACAACTCGCATATTTACTGCCTTTTTTTATATTGAAATGGCTAGATTCCCCCCATTTTGGGTATATATACAGTGTCAAAATGTGTATAACTCAAAACAAAACAGAAAGGAGAATCTTATG
>JAHDQA010000019.1 GCA_018434075.1 Tissierellaceae bacterium | reverse complement strand
TATATGTGGCAAATTGATGATATGGCTTATCTAGTATGGTATCAAGACGGTATTGAATGTCATATTATAGGAAACTTAAATAAAGATGTAATTCTAAAAGTTGCAGAAAATATTTCAAAATAATTTAAAAAAACATGTCCCTTTTTTCCTTCTTGTGCGTTATATAGGTAAGAACCTAAAATAATAGCTAAGGAGGATTTTTTATGAAACTTAAAAAGATTGGAGCAACGGCAATGGTTATTACATTGTTAGCAGGAGGTGGTATAACAAATGCTACCTATGCTATGGAACTGAAAGAGCTAACACTAACAAAGGTAGACTATCAGGCAATTACTCCATTGTGGGAAAGTATTAGTGGTATTTCACCAAGTATTTCAGCAGAAGGCACTACGCTTTACCCAGAGGTATATATAAAAGCTAAAAGCTCTTCTGGTTCAATTGGTGGAACAATGTATCTGGAAAAGTATGCCTCTGGAAGATGGACAAGTGTAACATCGTGGAGTTTCAAAGGGACTGGAAACGTGTTTGTATCTAAGACTTATAGAGGGATTTCTGGCATAAAATATCGTACTAAGGTGGTAGTGACTGTGGATGGGGAAAAAGCAGAGGCTACTTCTGGGACTTGTGAAATTTAAAAAGTTAGTTGCTCAAATAGATAAAATGGCTATATCATAGAATTAATTTTATATGAATGAACAGTATATCAAGTAAATTTGTTATATATGGTAGTATATCAAACATCACTTGTAACAAGATTCTATATGTGCAGATAAAAATCGAAGGGGGATGATTTCATTGATATAATTAAATTATCTTAAAAGATGAACTAAAGTATTAAAAAAACTTAGATATGAGGAGGAAATTGTATGAAAAAGATTTTGGTATTGATATTATTGGTAACCTTGTTATTGCCAAATACGGTAATGGCAAACGAAATAAGGGATGTGAAAATACCAGGTGTAATGAATCCTAATGCTGTCATTGAATTTGGTGATAATTTAGAGATAATAATAATAGAACCTGGTAAGAATCTAAGAAATCAAAGTATTCAAGTTCCTTATGAAGAATTAGACCTATCTTTAATGTCAGATTATGAAAAAAATCAATATTATGAAGAAAAGAAAATGATAAAAGATGTAAAAGAGTCAGTGAGGAATATACCCATAAAAAGGGAAGAAATATTTCCAAAGGTAGGGATGAAGGTTGTTTATGATGGTGAAGGATTTATAAAAAATATTATATATCCATCTGCAGCCAGGGCTTATAATCCATTACCTAGAGGAACAACTAGTTCTATCGGAACCTATGTATGGGGGAAAAATAATAATGAACTTGTTGTTAATCAGTATAACAATGTAATTGGAACAGGTAGGTTCACCGTATTTACTGACACTATAGGAGAAAGTAGCAACACTCTTAAAAAGGGAGATTGTGCGACAAGAGGAGATTATGATAATCCAAAACATGGGCAAGAAATAAATACTAGAAGATTGAATAATGACTTATCAGATACAAATTACACCCATATTTTCTATAAGAGAGATAATGGACAATTACCAGATGCAATTTTAGATATATGGAAGACAGGGGTTGAATATCTAGGATTAACATATTCTAGCACATTATCATTTAAGGGAAGGTACTTTTATAAAGCTAGTTAAGTATTATAAAGCTATAAATATGAGTTGATCCATAGTCTAGAGATTAATGAAAGGAGATAAAATGAAAAAGACATTATTATTTATTATCACCAGTGCAATCTTATTAACAGCATGTACAAATGTGAACAGTAATATCATCAGTAAGGATCAAGAAGAACCTAAAGATTATTTATCTATATCTTATACTACCTATAATGATAATCAGGGACCTCAATCTGGTATGACAACGAACATTATGATATACGATATAGAAAAAGATAATCTAGAAAAACTTAATTCAGTAGCATATACATCACAATATCCATTAGGTGTGTATAGCAAAAGTGATAACAAGATTTATTTTTCCTCGAAAAATGAAAAAACTGGGAATGGTGATGAATTATTTTCAATGGATCTTGAAACTAATGAGAAGAAACAATTAACTGATGATTTATTTGCAATAAACCATATTATTCCTAGAAGAGATAATATCCTTGTAGTTGCCGTTAAGAAAGGTACTAGGGCATTAAGGCTTGTAGAGTATGATAAGAAAACAGGAACAATTCTTTATAATAATTTAGAAGATGATGATACAGATGTGTGGTCAATTTGCCTAAACATAGAAAATGAAAACGAATTTTATACTTCAACATATTCCCAAGCACAAGGATATGAAAATGCTGAGAAACAGTCTAAAAAAGAGTTAGATAGATATTACTATCCGGACAATACATTAACTAGATACAAAAATGATTTTTCATCAAAGGAAAAGATATTTTTCTTTGAACGGGAAAAGATACTTTCAATCTCAGCAACGGATAAATATTTATTGATTTATCGTGACGGAGATAGTAGTAACTATAATAGTATGGAAATAAATAGAATAAGTTTGGATACATATGAGTTTGAGGAAGTAAAAATACCTGATGCAAAAAATATTAGTGAGGTTCAACTTGATCGAAGTAATAATGGAATATATTATTTGGGATCGGATGAAAATTATGAAAATAGAGGTATTTATTATTATGATTTAGTTACAGGCAAGAAGAAAACCATTTTTATTGAGGAATATGGAGTAGGTCATATTAATAATTTTATGCTAATTGGGAATTGAGTTGTGACCCAGTAGATATTTTGGAGATAGAATAGTTACAAGACTAATAAGGTAAGATTTGTTTCCTATGCTTGCCTGGTTTTGTACGACAGCATAAGAGATTGCAGGGATAGTCGTTTGAAAACTCATAGAGTAAAAGCTCAAAAGGAGAAACCGGATTGACCCCTTAATATTGGACAAAAACTCACGAATACTTTCTTTTTCTTAGTTTATCTATATTTTAATGTTTTTCGCTTTTTTTATTATACATAAATATTTATCCTTATCAAGGGTAAAGGCTAAGCCCTTGCTATCGCAAGCCCTTGATTTCAGCTAAATATTTATGTGATTTGCTACTAAGCGAAAAAACATTAAAGTCTTACCACTAAAGGTTTTGCTGTTCCCTCTAAGGTTTTTTGATAGAATTCCATTGGAGAGATATAACCCAAGGAACTATGAATTCTAATCTTATTGTAAGATTTCATATATTCAGATACTGCCTCATAGGCTTCAGCATAGGTTTTAAATTCGTACCTTGATAAACATTCATCTTCTAGTAATCTATGGAAAGATTCTATATGAGCATTTTTATTTGGGGTTTTGAATGGTATCCTTTCATGCTCTAGTTTTAACTCTTTACAAGCATCTTCAAATTTATTGCTAATGAATTGTGGACCATTGTCTGACCTTATTACTAAATTAGTGTCTTTATCATAGAGACCACGCTTCATTAAGGCTCTTTTAAGAATTATAGTTATATCTTCTGCAGTACATGATAGTCCCATATGGTATTCTACTATGTTTCTATCATATACATCTAGAAAAGAGGCTATATAGAAGAATCTATCTTCACCATGGATGTAACCGTATTTTATATCTACTTACCAAAGAGCATTAGGATTTGTAATTTCTCTATTTTGAGCTATTTTCCTTGGATGCTTTGGTTTAACTATCCTTTGAGGTCTTAGTACATTTAATTCTTTACATAATCTATATACCTTCTTTTTATTTATGATTAAATTAAATTTTCTTCTTAGTATTATGGTTATTTTATAATAGCCATAGCATAATCCTTCAGATTCAATGATTTCACAAATATATTCTTTAATTTGTTCATCACAGATAGTTTGTCCATCGGTGGTTTTAGATGAACCTTGAATTGGTCTACCACCTTTGTTTATCAACTTTTGATCTTTTCCTGATTCTATATTTGAATCTTTATTTATATTAAAGTAATAGGTTGATTTATTTAATTCAAGTATCTTAAGTACCTTAGTTACTGGATAACCATACCCTATCCATTTATTAGCTATATTTACTTTATCTTCTATCTTTGGGTCGTTTTTTTTAGTAGGTCTTTAAGAATAGCTATTTCAAGGTCTTTTTCACCTAATAGCTTCTTTAATTGCTCATTCTCCTTATCTAAGGAAGAATTAGTGCTATAATCTATATTAAGAGGATTATTGGTTTTATTAGCTGATTTTGACTCCCTAACCCATCTTGTTACTGTACCTGGAACAATATCATGTTTTCTTGCTACTAAAGTTGCATTACCAGTTTCCTCTACTTCTTTAACTATTTGTCTTTTAAATTCTTCTGAATATCTTGTATTTTTACTTCTCATTTTGGCAACCTCCTATTGATTATATTTTACTATAATCGTGTGCGATTGTCCAAAGTGGTTAGGGGGCTAAATAGAACCTAACTAAGAAAAGCAAAAAATGTCTTGACAATTGGGAGCATTATAACAAGCGTTGTAACCTTAAAATGTGACACTTACTATCAAATATTGCTGTGATTTTCCATTATTTGCTTAAGCCTCTGTCAATAGTCAGTGAAAATGTCATGTAAAAGTATAAAGTTTTATTCAATGAAAATGTCACTATTAGAATTTGAAAATATATTTACACTGTTTTATTGGAAAAAGGCTTTTAATTCATTTTAAGAGATGTTTTACCTAT
>JAHDQA010000074.1 GCA_018434075.1 Tissierellaceae bacterium | reverse complement strand
CATAAGATTCTCCTTTCTGTTTTGTTTTGAGTTATACACATTTTGACACTGTATATATACCCAAAATGGGGGGAATCTAGCCATTTCAATATAAAAAAAGGCAGTAAATATGCGAGTTGTAGAGTTTTGCAACGAGCTATTCTTTTATATTTTTAGGAGGGTATTATGGGAAGAAAAGATAAGATCGTTGAAATAAAAATTCAAAAGGTACTCTATCCGAATGTATCAATCGGAGAATATGAAGGAAAAACAGTAAAGTTAAAAGGTGGAATAGAAGGGCAAAAGGTTAGAGCTAAGATAACTAGAAGAAGAAAAGATCATGACGAAGCTAGGATATTAGAAGTAGTTGAGAAATCGCATTTAGAAAAAATAGAAGGCTGTCCTCATAAGGACTTATGTGGGGGCTGTACATATCAAAGTCTTACTTATGAAGATGAATTAGAATTAAAGAATAGGCAAATCAGAGCTTTATTTGAAAAAGAAAACATTGAATTAGATGGATTTGAGATTATACCATCTCCAAGATTAACCGAGTATAGAAATAAGATGGAATATACTTTTGGGGATGAAGGAAAAGGTACATCTCTTTCTTTAGGACTTCATATAAAAGGGAGAATATTTGAAGTTGTAAATACAGATTATTGTAATATTGTCGATAAAGATTTTACAATTATAAGAGACAATGTGAGAAAATATTTCTTAAATTTGAATTTCCCCTACTATAATACTAGAACACACAGTGGTTTTTTAAGACATTTAGTTATAAGAAAAGCACTCTCAACAGGTGAAATATTAGTAAATCTAGTCACTACAAGCACTATGGATTTTAACAAAGAAGATTTTGTAAGACTATTGCAGTCAATAAAATTGTCAGGCAATATAGTAGGTATAATTTATACGATAAATGATGGATTAGCAGACGTAGTAAAAGCTGATAAAATAGAGATATTATATGGGAGAGACTATATAACAGAAAATATTATGGGACTTAATTTTAAAATATCCCCATTTTCTTTCTTTCAAACAAATACATTTGGAGCTGAAAAACTTTACGAAACAGCTTTGAATTTCGTCGAAAATATCGAGGGAAAGACTATATTCGACTTATACTCAGGGACTGGAACAATAGCACAAATAATGGCAAAAAAAGCAAAGAAAGTCATTGGCATTGAGATTGTTGAAGAAGCTGTAAAAATGGCTATTGAAAATGCTAAGCTAAATAATTTCACTAATGTTGAATTTATAGCAGGAGATGTATTAGAAAAAATAGAAGATATAGATGTAAAACCGGACTTGGTAGTATTAGATCCACCAAGAGATGGAATTCACCCTAAAGCAATTGGAAAGATTATAGAATATAAACCTGAAGAATTTCTATATATATCATGCAATCCAGTAACTCTTGTAAGAGATATTAAAATATTCAATGAAAATGGATATAGATTAGTAAAGGCAAAATGTGTGGATATGTTCCCTAGAACAAGCCACGTTGAGTGCGTGATTCTGATGCAGCGTAGTGGTGTGAAGGGCGAAAAATAGGGTATGACTACTACATGTAGTGGTTTTAGGGCAAAAAATGAGCAAAAAAGGGGGTTAAAAATGTACGGTTTTAACCCCCTTTTTTAGCGAAAAATACTGATGCAGAAGCCAATTTTTTAGATGCAGCCCTTAAAATGATGCAAAATCACTTTATGACAAAAGAAATTATAAAATAAAATAACTAGAAAAATAGACATTATTTGAAACGATGTTGGTGTAAGTTTTAAATAGGGAATTGAAGTTGAAGTATATAATATTACTTGGAGGCAGACCGTCAATCTGGAGATAAACTCTCTTAGTTGGCGGTTTTTATAATCTTAAATCTTGTTACATTTTTTTAAAGAAATCATCATTGACAATTTGGTTTATTCAGTATAGACTTATAATATAAAGTCGATGTTGCATAGACCAAGGAGGTTTATCATGAAATATTATAAACTCGCAGAAACTGAAGAAAAGTTTGCAGAATTAATCTGGCAGAACGAGCCGATTGGTTCCGGCGATCTTGTGAAACTAAGTGAAAAAGAAATGAATTGGAAAAAGTCCACAACATATACAGTACTTAAAAAGTTATGTGAAAAGGGTATTTTTCAAAATGAAAATGCAATGGTTTCATCTCTAATTTCAAAGGATGAATATTATGCAAATCAAAGTATACGTTTTGTCGAGGATACCTTTGGAGGGTCATTGCCGAAATTTCTGACATCTTTTATCAGTGGTAAAAAATTAAGTAATCATCAGGCTGAAGAGTTGAAAAGATTGATTGATGAGCACAAGGGGGTGTAGCTATGAGTGAAATATTTCTTTCTGTTTTAAATATGAGCCTTACAGCAAGTTATGTAATCATTTTTGTAATACTTATCAGGCTGCTACTCAAAAAAGCTCCAAAAGTAATCTCCTATGCCTTATGGGGCGTGGTTGCCTTTCGCCTTTTAATTCCATTCTCCTTTGAAAGCATGTTTAGTCTTATGCCACGGAATACGAATGCTGTACCAATCCCCCAAGATATTATCTATCAGCAAAGTCCGCAGATTAACAGTGGGATAGGTGTAGTCGACTCATTAGTAAACAATTCACTTCCCGCACCGACTATTGGAGCAAGTGTGAATCCACTTCAGATTTACGTGGAAATAGGAGCATACATCTGGGTTTTAGGAATAATAGCTCTGCTTGTTTATAGCCTTGTATCTATTTTGATCTTAAAAAGACAGCTTAAAAGCGCACAATTAATAGATCAGAATATCTTCGAAGCTAGGAATTTGAAAACGCCATTTGTGCTTGGATTAATAAAACCTAAGATATATTTACCGGTTGGACTGAACGCTACCGAAAGAAGCTATATTTTGCTACATGAACAGACCCATATCCACCGAAAAGACCACATCATTAAGGTGTTAGCTTTCCTAATATTGTCCGTACATTGGTTTAATCCCCTTGTATGGATTGCGTTCATGCTAATGAGTAAGGATATGGAGCTTTCCTGTGATGAAAGAGTATTGAAAGAAATGGATGAAGATATTAAAAAGCCTTATGCTAATTCACTATTGTTGCTTGCCACTGGAAGGCATATCATAAATGGAAGTCCACTTGCTTTTGGTGAGGGGAATGTAGGAGGACGAATAAAGAATGTGTTGAACTTCAAAAAGCCCACAGCATGGCTCATTGTCGTATCGGTCGCACTCGTTGTGGTCTTGAGCATTGGACTTGCGTCAAACAGGGCAAATGATGGAATTGGCGATTATGATTTTTACAATTTTAGCGTAAATGGGTTCATGCTAGGTGCTGATACGAATAAAATGGATACATCTTTACTTACACCTACAGCCCCACTTAACAGCAACAGCGACTATGAGTTTAATTTTGAAGAAGTCCGTTATAGCGCTAACGAAGAAACCGGGCGGCTCAAAAAAATGATTGTCAACGTATATGATAATGGCATCATGTCGATGTTGGTGGCTCACGCCAATGGTAAGGACAATGTCTCCTTAGACAGCAATGAAACATATCAAATCGAGGGCATTGAGGCTATACTTGGCAAAGGTAAAACCGGATGGCACGACAGGGAGCAGAGGCTGCGCTATATGGAATATCGTCATAAAGAAGGGCGATTATCGGCAACTGTTAGATTTGTCTATACGGACGGTGTGGATGGGGTTACGCATCGGCTTGTTTGGGTAATCGCTGAGAGCAGCCTGCCATATCCCTATCCTTATCCAGATGAAAAACAATTTAGAGATTTAAGACCAATGATTAAAGTTGGAGATATGTTATTCCTTGATACTAACAAAGAAATATCTATAGAAATCGGTGACTCAGATATTATAGGGGAAGTTGTTTCTTCAGTTACTCAACATGAAAAACCAGCGGAAAATGGGCAAACAAACTTTGGCTCAATAGGCTCAAAATATGCTTATTATGATGAAAATATTGTTGTTTTAATTAATAACAAATGGATTTTATTTGAAAGAGAAAATAATATATATCAATTAAACTTTTCTGAAATAGATTATACGAGAATTGAAAAATTGCAGCTTAATAATATTAATATTATTGAAGAAAAAATAATCGATAAAGACTTTAGCGCATTTATATTTACGAATAATGAAAATGGTGAATATAAAGGCGCAATAAATTCACATGGAAAATCTTATTATATAGGTCAAGTGTCAATGGAGAACACGCCAGAAGATTTAATGGGAATTGAAGAACTTCAGATATTTGGGAAGCGAGCTGTAAAGTTTCATGGGATACTTGGAGCCAATTATGCTCAGGCATATTACTGGCTTGTTGAAGAAAAAACTGAAGATTCAATTTTTCAGGTAGATGGAAGCACAATTGAAATTGATTTGGATAATGATGATAAGAAGGAAATTGTAGCAACTATAGGTACAATTCCTGAAACAAGAATATACAAGCTGAAGGAAGGAGAAATATATGTTTCTGATATTAACAAATCAATCGGTGCAAAATCGGTATATTTGAAGGATGAAGGTAAAAAGTTATTTGAAGTGTACTTTGAGCCAAATAAGCCAGAACAATATGTGTTCGATAAAGATTCTTTTATAAGAAAGTAGAACCACTATACCTATCCTGCTCATGGGAAAAAGCTTTTGCTGGAGGGAATATTCACTTAGGATTAAGTTCTATTGGAGAATTGATTAGAGATGGATTGATACAAATAGGTCCTGGTTCGTAAATTCCAATTTATCGTTGACTGTTCTATCATACGGGCATTACATGTTCGACTGCATCTACCGAACTAATAGGTTGAAAATGTGCTATTGTTGTAATTAAAGAAATCCAGATGACACCACGTTGAGTGCGTGATTCTGATGCAGAAGCTAATTTTTTTAGATGCGGTCCTCAAAATCATGCAAAACCACTTTTGGGTAAGTAAGATTATAAAATAAAATAACAATAGAAAAACAGACATTGCCGAAGAGTTAATGTGCGTTATTGCACACTAATTCTTCGGCTTTTTTGTTTTCGGAAAGGATACGATATGCTTGTAAAATACAAACGGAATAGAAAACTTGCCTGTTATGATTCTGAAAGTCTTACAAGTACTGGAAGGCCGGATCCACCCCCTGCTCTTACCGGTCCCTTTAAAAGCTGTGGTGATTGCCCTTATGCATCCCACGGCTTTATATGTTACAGCTGTGAAGGAGATTGTCTGAGAACCGATATGCAAAAAATAAATCAAAGGAGGAAAAGATTATGCGAGCAATGATTCAATGTATGTATGAAAACAATTATTACAATCTTGCTTTTCCTAGCAAGGAAAAAGAACTGCAGGTTTTATGCGACAGCCTTGATATTGCCAATACTACTAAAACAGAGATTAAAATTGGCAATGTCCATAACGATGAGCGATTGTCAGCTCTGCTCTTGGAACAAACAGTAAACCTTGACCAGCTGAATTTTCTGATGAAGCGGTTGGACAGCTTTGATCAAAAAGAACTTGCTACTTTTTACGCAGCTGCCTATGCTGAAAAATCTAAAACAATGACCGAACTTATTAACCTCAGCTTTAACACCCACTGTTACGGCTTGGTAGCCGATTTTAGCGATTTAAATGCCGTAGGCAGGCAGATGTACCTAACAGAACAAATGGCAGTTAGTGCAGAGGATTTGCAGAGCTTTGACGGGCAAGACTACTTCGAAAAAATAATTGCCGCAAACACACATCCTGCCATAACTCCCTACGGAGTGGTAATTAAGAATAGCAATGAAATTGAGCAGGCTTATGACGGTATGAACTTTCCCTATTACCAATATGATGACACGCCCATTACACTCCTATTAAGTACCAAAAGCCGATATGAGTATCTATATCTGCCTATTGAGCAAAGTGAACTGAATAAAGCTTTGGAGCGGCTGGGTGCAGAAAGATTGGGAAATGTCCATTGGCAGGTGGAAGAACACAATCTACCAAATAATCTTGAAGCCATCGTAATCAAAAATCAAACGGGTATAGATTCACTTAATGAGTTTGCCGCTATCTTCAAGGAGCTGGGGCAACGTGAGGTTACTGCTTTATCTGAACTTGCAGCCTTTGCAAAAATCAGTGCAGCAGAGGAACTTAAAATGTTGGCAAACTGCATGTATGAATTTGAAACTTTCCCTGACATTCACACACCGGAACAATACGGCAGATATATAATCTGTGAAAGCAGCCGCTTTGAGTATGACGATAACCTTGATGGTTATATAGATTTCCAGTCATATGGCCGAGATAAAATCAACAGAGAAACCGGAGCATTTACTCCAGCAGGCTATCTGCTCTACCGCGGATATAACATGGAGATGCAGAGTATCCTGAATAAAAACATCGGGTTAAAAATCAAAGAGCTTCAGGAGCCGCAGGAGCTTAAGCTGTATATGCCCCTTAGGGCAGTCACCTATCAGGATGAAAATGACTATGGTGATCTTTATCAGGTAGATTTTGAGATTGATGTGTATCCGGAAGAACTTGCGGAATTCGAGGATGAAATCCGAGCAGCAGTCATTGGCCATCGATTAGAAGATGAAAAGCGTGGCATGATGGATTATTATAATGAACACGATACAGTGAATGCAAAGGTTCAAAAGTATCTGTTTGATGTAGAAATAATTGATAGGGAGATGATGGGAGTTGCGGTTCTCACACTGAATGCACCATTGAATCAAGCAGAGCTTACAAAAATAAAGGAAACCATCGAGGGTCAAAGTTCCGACGGATTTGGAGAAGGCCTTGAACAGCGTGAAATTAAATGTAATGGCAAGGAGATATATGTAAGTCTTTGGAATTCTCATGATTGGAGCCTGAAAACCGCTGAAGAAATGGGAATTTTGGAACAGAAAAATGAGATGAAATTTGGAGGTATGTGAAATGAATGGTTTTCCAACAAGACAGCAGGTAGAAAGAATTAAAGAAAGATATCCATCCGGCACCAAAATTCGTATGGAGCATATGGCTGATCCCTATGCCCCGATTCCACCGGGTGTTGAGGGAACGGTAGATTTTGTAGATGATATTGGTACTCTGCACTGTATTTTTGACAATGGGCGCAGCCTCGGGGTAATTGTCGGAGAGGATAGTTTTTCAGTTATCGAACCAGAGGATGAACAAGGAATGGATCTGACAATGAAGTAGGAGAACGGCAAGATGCAAACCATCCTGCCGTTCTCTATTTTTCAAGCCCTTTTATTAAATCAAATACAAAGACCCTTTTATCCTCCGGTTGTTTACGAAGAATTGTAAGTATATCTGCTTCCTGTTCAGTAAGCTCCGAAGCACGAAGCATGGATTTTATGTCGGTTCTGCCAAGAATATAGTCCACTGAAGTATCAAGGGTATCAGCGAGCTTAATAAGCATTTCCGCAGGCGGCACTGCTTTTCCAATCTCGTAGCCGCTGATGGTTTCCTGTGACACATTGAGCTCCATTGCAAGGCGAAGCTGTGTCAGGTTTTTTGCCTCTCTGAGCTGTTTTAAGCGTTCTATGAATATCACTCCTTTCCAATAGGGATATTATCAATATAAATTATATCCCTATTAGTTGACTGTGATAGTCATGTTGCTTATACTGTGTATGGAATATATCCATATACAAAATGAATAATATGACTGGAGGATTACATGTGAAGCGGAAACTCATCAGAGAAAAAACAGTATGCTTTACCGGGCATCGAAGTGAAAAACTTCCCAAAGGAGAAGCTCTGGAGCATTTGAGAATAAGACTGTCAGAAGAAATTGAAAAAGCAATAAAAGATGGATACAACACCTTTATATTTGGAGGTGCTTATGGGTGGGACCTTATGGCTGCAGTGGAAGTGGTTAAAAAGAAAACAGTGATTGACTTTGATAATCCACGATATATTCGGCTGATTGCAGTAATTCCTTATGAAGAACAGGCTGTAAGATACTCACTAGCCGATCATGAATTATATTATGAAATCATGCCTAAATGTGATGAAGTCATCACCTTAAACACCTATTACAATATCAGATGCTACGCACAGCGAAATCAATATATGGTGGAACACAGCAGCAGAATCATATGTTACTGGAATAGACAAGCCAGAAGCGGTACTGCACAAACCGTTCGTATGGCAGAAAAGGAAAGCCTTGAGATTATCAATCTATATGAATAAGTAAACAAAGATGAAATAACGCCGGTATAACAGCCGGTGTTTTTCATATATCAATCAAAAAAGTAAGGCCGTTTTCCCAAAAGAAAGCGGTCTTGCTTTTTTACTTTCTATCTTGTTTTTCTTTCGGGCAAGCGGTCGGAAAGGAGGCAAGAATGGACAAAGATCAGCTTGCAGAATATCTTAAGGATTATCATCTTGGCAAGGAAAATGCCATCCTAAGCCGAGAGCTGGAGTTGATATTCCGTGTAAACGGCAAGGAGCTTCGTGACCTTATTAATATCCTGCGCCGTGAAGCAATTCCCATTGCCAGTGACCAAAGCGGCTATTACTATGCAAAAACTGAAAATGAGCTGCGAGCCACTATCCGGCATATGAGGCGGAGGATTGCCGGTATCAGCGCCGCCATAAGGGGATTGAATCGCT
>JAHDQA010000099.1 GCA_018434075.1 Tissierellaceae bacterium | reverse complement strand
GAGACAGAAAATCTATATTGGAAAGCCGTATGAGAAAGTGCAATGGTGCTGTATTCAGCACATTGAGGATAGAGAAAAGTGTAGTATGGTAGCAATCAGAGAGGATATTATACAAAACGCATTTACCTCAATGTGGAATAAGCTCTCCAGTAACTATACGGAAATTCTTTTCCCACTGCTGGAATCATTAAAGAGACTGCGTGCTGATGAACAGCAGGAAAAAGAAATCAGAGAGTGTAACGATAAGATTATAGAATTGTCAAAGCAGAGTCATATCTTAAGCGGTGTAGCCGCAAAAGGATATCTTGACTCTGCTATTTTTATAGAGAAGCAAACTGCATTACAAATAGAACTGGATGCCATGAGAAAAAAGAGGAAAGCCTTACTGGATGACAGCGGATTTGAAAATGAAATCTATTATACCGAACAGCTCATAGGGCTGCTGGAGAGCCATCCTGGAATACAGGATACATACCGTGAAGATTTGTTCTTGCAAACCGTGGAGCAGATAGTAATCAGGGAAGGTGAAATTGTAAGCTTTCGCTTGAAGAACAGCTTGGAGCTTACGGAGAACTATAGAAAGGAGGGCAATGATAATGGCAATGCAAAGACATACGCCGATGGGATTTCGGATGCGAAATGGTAAAGTGTTTTTTGAAGAAGAAAAAGCAAATGTCGTAAGAAAGGTTTTTACTGATTATCTTTCAGGAATATCCACATATGCAATTGCAAGAGAGCTTACAGCAAGTGGGATTCTAAACGCAAATAATAAGCCATCTTGGAATCATGGCTCTGTAGGCAAAATCTTAGAAAATGTCAAGTATCTGGGAGATGAAATGTACCCCAAGTTGATAGATACAGAAATCTTTGAACAGGTGCAGAACCGAAGGCAGGAACAGCGTAAAAAGCTCGGGAGGGTTGTGCAGCCAAATAGTATGAATAATCAAAGCTCTTTCAGCGGCAGACTTTGGTGCGGAAAATGCGGGGAGCCATTTAGAAAATATATAGAGAATTGCGGAAAAGCTTCAGAGAAGAGTAGATGGAAATGTAAGCATTATATTTATAAAAACAGGGTCCATTGCAACTGTGGAGTAATGACAGATGAACAGATAAAAGGAGTTTTTATCCTTGCAGTAAACGAGTTGATAAAAAAACCTTCCCTGCTGCAGAAAAAACAAAAGGAACTCCCAAAGCGATATACTCCCGAATATTTAAAGCTGGATCAAAAAATAAAGGACATGGAAATAAATGAACAATTCTCGTCCAAGGAGCTATCAACCTTAATTTTTCAGAGGGCAAAACTCCTTTACCAGTCGGCACAGATTTATGATTACGAACATCAAACGGAAAAGATAAAGCAAGCTCTTGCGGACAGAAAACAGCAAACAGAGTTTAACGAAGAATTATTTTTACAGATAATCAAACAGCTGGTCATTTATGAAGATGGACGCATTGAAGTTGAATTTATAAATGGGTTTATCGTCCATGAAACTATGTTGAAGGAGGTTAAAATATGCAAGCAGTAAAAAAGAAAAATGTATCGATTATACCTTCGCAGCCTGCATATGACAGGAACATCAAGGTACAGTTAAAAGCATTAAGAGTAGCTGCGTACTGCCGTGTCAGTACCTTGTTGGAACAGCAAGAAAGCAGCTACGATGCTCAGATATCTTACTATACGGAAAAAATCCAACAGAATCCAAACTGGAAACTGGCAGGTATTTATGCAGACGATGGGAAATCTGCAACTAATACAAAAAAGAGAGATGACTTTAATGCTATGATTGATGACTGCATGGCAGGAAAAGTCGACCTAATATTGACCAAATCGGTCAGCCGTTTCGCAAGAAATACAGTAGACTCTCTGCAAACTATAAGAAAGCTCAAGGAGAAAAACATAGGTATTATTTTTGAAAAAGAGGGAGTTTATACACTGGAAGCGACAGGCGAGCTTTTAATCACTATTTTAAGCAGCCAGGCACAGGAAGAAAGCCGCAACCTAAGTGAAAATACACGCTGGGGAATAGCAAGAAAATATGAAAACGGCGTAGTGCTGGTCAATCATAAAAAGTTTTTGGGGTATACAAAAGATGAGGATGGCGAGCTGGTCATCGTACCGGAACAAGCAAAGTTGGTCAGAAGAATCTATCGTCTTTATCTTGAAGGATCAAGCACACAGCAGATAGCCAATACCTTTATGGAAGAAGGTATCAAGACGGTAACTGGAAAAGATAAATGGCATGATACTGTTATCGCAAAGATACTCCAGAATGAGAAATATATGGGAGATGTTCTTCAGCAAAAAACATATACAGTGGATTTCCTTACTAAAAAACGGGTAAAAAATAACGGCATCGTGCCCCAGTATTATATTGAAGATAACCATGAAGCAATAATACCAAAAGAGCTTTTTTACCAAGTGCAAGAAGAAAGAGCAAGACGAGCAAGTCTTCACAAACCTTCCATAGCAAGGAGGGCAAAGAAAGAAAAAAGCAAGTACAGTTCAAAATATGTCCTTTCGGATATCCTTGTCTGCGGAGAATGCTCCCACCCTTATCGCAGGCAGACATGGTCAAGGAATGGGGTCATTACTCCTGTATGGCGATGTGAAAGCAGATTATTAAACGGAACAAAAAAATGCAAGCACTCCGCTACCTTGAAAGAGAAACCTCTGCATGAAGCGATTATGACGGCTGTGAACAGCGTAGTAGAAAATCAAAGAGATGTTGTGGGGGCATTCAGAGAGAATGTGATCCGAGTAATTGGGAACTACACAACAAAGAACATAAAAACAGAGTTTGATGACGAAATATCCAAACTCCAGGAGCAACTATTAACGCTGATAGAAGAAAATGCCAAGCGGGGAGCCGTCAATGAAGATTTTGATGAGCAGTATAGAAAAATCGCGGAAGAAATGCAAGCTCTTAAAATGAAGAAACTAAAGCATGCAAGAGAACAAAAATCGGCTGGAGAATATGGGCAAAGGTTAGAAGGAATGGACTCTTGCCTTGGCAGGGTAAGCTGTAAAGTGGGAGAGTTTGATGAGGATTTAATAAGGCGCCTGATACTTAGGATCAAGGTAATCCATGAATCCAAAATAGAAATCCACTTTAAATATGGCATTGTCATGGAACAAGAAATTCCTTTTTATGAAGATTGAAATTAACGATGAGCGTATAAGTAGAAGAAAATTAAGAAATTACAATTGAAATGTAGACGGAATTAGCCCCATCACAGTGATTGGCTCACTTGTGGATGGGGTTGCTGTATTTATAGACTTTAATAGTTTTATAAATGTTACTAAAAAGTTGACAATGTAAAATTAAACGCATATAATTGACAATGGATAGTTATAAGTAGAATGATATAAGGATGAATGAAAATGACAATTTCAGAACAGATAAAAATATTATGTGTACGCTCCGACATAAGTGTGGCCGAACTCGCTAGAAGAGTAGGTACTTCTCCCCAAAACTTTAACGCGAAAATGAAAAGAGAAAGTTTTACCATAAAAGATTTAGAAAGAATTGCATCTGTTGTTTCATGTACATTTGAACGCTACTTCATTCTAGATTCAGGCGAAAAGATTTAAAATTTGATATAGTGCTGAGGAGATTATGTTATGAACGATAGAAAGTATAGGTTTATAGATTTATTTGCAGGTGCTGGGGGTCTCTCCGAAGGATTTGTTATGAATGGTAATTTTACACCACTAGCACATGTTGAAATGAATAAAGATGCTTGTGATACTTTGCAAACAAGGTCAGTTTACCATTATCTAAAGGAAAACGGAAAAATAGATATTTATGAAAAGTATCAGAAGAGTCAAGTGAAGAAAGCTGAACTTTATAGTCAGGTGCCTGAAGATTTGTTAAAAACTGTTATAAATAATGAAATCAGTGAGAACAGTATACAAGGCATTTTTAACGAAATAGACCATATTATCAAGGAGGAAACTATAAAAGAATTAGATTTAATAATAGGGGGGCCTCCTTGTCAGGCTTATTCATTAGTAGGAAGAGCTGTAAGCTCGAATAAAATGTCTACTGATCCACGCAACTTTTTATATATACAATATGTTAAGTTTTTACAACATTATAAACCTAAAATATTTATTTTTGAAAATGTACCAGGAATATTAACAGCTCAAAAGGGCGAAACTTTCAAAGCTATATTAAGTGAATTTGATCGCATTGGCTATACAGTGGATTATAAAATACTTAACTCTTCAGAATTTGGAGTGCTTCAAAATAGGAGGAGAGTAATAATCATAGGGTGGAGAAAAGAGTTTGATTTAGAATATCCAAGTTTTGAAGATTGTAATATTGATTTGAATGTTACAGTGTCTGATATCCTATACGATTTAGCAGCCTTAGAGCATGGCCAAGAAAAAAATGAATATATAGCCGATGAAAACGAGTATTTGAGAGAATCAGGTATACGAAATAGCCAAGATATATTGACACATCACATTTGCAGAAAACATAATGAAAATGATAGGAAGATATATAAAAAAGTCATTCAAGCATGGAATGATAATCAAACTAGAATAAAATATACAGATTTACCAGATGAACTTAAAACACATAAAAATATTACAGCATTTTTAGATAGATATAAAGTATTAGCGGGTGACATTAGGTGTTCACATACAATGATTGCACATATTTCTAAAGATGGTCATTATTTTATACATCCGGATATTGAACAGTGTCGATCTATATCTGTTCGTGAAGCTGCTCGTGTACAATCATTTCCGGATAGTTATTATTTTGAGGGTTCTAGGACGGCTAAATTTGTTCAAATAGGAAATGCAGTTCCACCGCTAATGGCCAAAGGATTGGCTAATAAAATTATGAATATGTTGGAAGAGGTATGAGAATGAAAAAATCATTTAGACCTTCAGCGAGATTAATCGGTACTATTGGTGAAGATATTATCAAAGACATGCATGCAGCTGTGGTTGAACTAGTAAAAAATTCTTATGATGCTGATGCAAGCGAAATTACAATAACTTTTGAAGCAACTAACGATAAGCGACTTCTTTTATCAGTGGAAGATAACGGTCATGGAATGAAAGAACATGTGGTAATTGATAAGTGGCTTGTTCCCTCTACCAGCGATAAACTTAAACGTAGAACTAGTCCCAATGGGCGTATAATGCAAGGACGGAAAGGAATTGGAAGATTTGCTGCTGCTATTTTAGGTGAAAAAATGGAACTAGAAACGATAGCGGAAAATATTAAAACTAGCTTATTTATTAACTGGAATGAATTTGTTGAAAGCAAGTACCTTGATGAAATATTAATAGATATATCTACTTCAGATTCTAGCGAAAGGAATGGTACATTATTTAATATCGAAGGCTCAGCTCAAAAGCTTGAGCTATGGAATGATAGTGAAATAGAATATCTTATTAAAGAACTTCGAAAACTATTAACCCCAATGGACAACACAAGTACTAATGGTAATAATGATATATTTAACATTACTGTTATATTCAAAAATTTCATATCAAAAAAGTATCAAAATGAAACAATAGCAATAAAACCTCTACCGCTACTCGATTACTATGACTACAGAATTTCAGGAAAAATCTTTCCGGATGGCAACAACACTTTGATTTATCAAAATAAAAATTCTGGGATAGAAGAAGATGCTTTAGAATTTAAGTTTTATTTAAATGATAAAGAAAAATTTACTGGTATCGTAGATATTGATTTTAGGATTTTCGATAGAGATCCAGAATCCATTGAAAATTTGGTATATGAATTATTCAATTCTGGAGAAGAAAAGTTAGGAAAAAATGAAGCTAAAAATTTGTTAAATGATATTTCTGGAGTTAGTATTTTTAGAAATAGATTTAGAATAAGACCTTATGGTGACTATGGCAACGATTGGCTTTCCTTGGATAAAAAAAGAGTGCAAAATCCTGCGTTGAAGATTGGTGCTAATCAAATTTCGGGAATTATTGAAATACAAGATGAAGAAATTTCGAATTTAGTTGAAAAAAGTGCAAGAGATGGATTGAAAGAAGATGCATACTACGATGGCTTAATATCTGTTATCAGCCAATTATTAATTTTTATGGAGCTTAAGAGGTATTCATTTAGGCAAAAGACTGGCAAAGGTAGAAAAAATCATTTATTTAGCAGTCAAATGAGTATATTAACCGACTTCTCTGCAGTAAAAAACAAAGTGATTTCTGTTATGCAGAAAGCAAATGTGAGCAGCGAAGAAATGAATGAATTAAATGATTTTATTGATAGGGATATCAATAATAAATTAAAAGTTGCACAAGAGTTAGAGAGACAGATTGCAATGTACCAAGGACAAGCTACATTGGGGAAAATTATGGATGTTGTTATGCACGAAGTTCGAAAACCTTTACATTGGATAAAAAACCAGACAAATAACATAGACCGTGCATATAAAAGATATATGAAAGATAGCAACGCCCAAGACTTAAATAAGATAATGAAAATTGTTGAAGAGACTCCTGAGCAATTAAAGACTATTACTGATTTATTTAGTAGACTAAATTCTTTAGCTACTAGAAAGAGAACTGCCATGTCGGTGTTTAGTCTAGTGAATACAATCCAAACCTCAATTGATATCTTTTCGGATGAGATCCAAAGAAAAAATATAACACTTAATTTAAACATAGAAAATGATTTTCTATTTAAAGGCTGGCGAGAAGATATTTTAGCGGCATTAGCAAATATCATTGAAAATGCAGTTTATTGGGTAGATTTTGCCAAAGAGGATAAGATCTTAGAAATATCATTATACGAGACGAATGATTCAATCGAAATAAGCACATGGAATAATGGTCCCAAAATCATCAGGGATTTACTGGATGATGACTCCCTTTTCACCCCTGGTATATCTGGCAGGGTTACGGAAAATGGAACTGGTACGGGATTAGGTTTATCTATTGCAGGAGAAGCAGTTGACAGAAATGGTGGTCAAATAAAAGTAATAGATGTTTCAGAAGGTGCTAAATTTATAATAGAGTTGCCGAAGAAAAAAGAGGAGCAATAAAATGGATAAAGATACTATACAGATAATTATCGTTGAAGATGACAAAACTCTACAAGAGATGTACCAAGACACTATTGATGAATTTAACAGAGAAAATAGTGAATATAAAATCATAACTTTTCCATTAGTAAATGACAATGATATTCCACAGATTTTGTACAATAATCATATTGATGCAATTATAATTGACTTGGATTGGGGAACTGGTTCCCAACAGAATGAAGGAAATAGACTAGTAAAAAAAATTTATGAAGACTGCAGAGTACCTATTTTTATTGTCTCTGGCAATCTTCATCTATTAGATGAAGATTATGATGAAAGTCCAATATTTAAGAAATACCAACGAGATAAAGTTGACGTTTATGAATTATTGCTGGAAATTGCAAAACTATATAAGACGGGATATACCAATGTTTTAGGTAATTATAGTAAAATTGATAAAATGCTTAGTAGAGTTTTTTGGGATCATATGTCAAGTGTCATTACTGAATGGGAAAACCAGGAAAAGAATTTCCAGACTCAAAGGATGCTTAGATTTGCTGTTACTAGAATTAATGAGATGTTAACTATTAATACAGATGATAATCATGATGATTATGATGCTTTAGAATTTTACATAAGACCAGCAATAAAAGAAGCTCCTTTTACTGGTGATATTATTACTTATGATGAGAAAAAATATATTGTAATTACTGCCGCCTGTGATATGGAGCAAAACAACTCAGATTTTGTGGTTTTATGTCAAATTAATTGTAGTATAATTGATGATTTAAAAGAACGTATTAAGAATAATAGTAATACAGCTACTAATGAATTTGGAAAGTATGTGAATAATGCAAAAGCACGATATCACTTATTGCCACCGTGCCAACTATTTAGTGGTGGGCTTATTGACTTCCAGTTAATAAACAGTGTAAGTAAAGAAGAGTTCAAAGACGGCGCATCTGTGATAGCATCAATTAATCCCGTATTCAATAAAGATATTCAAGCAAGGTTTTCCCATTATTATGGAAGGCAAGGACAACCTCAGTTGAATAAGGATAATATAATTAATTGGATAAAAGCGAATTGATAGTTGTGTTTGCTGAAGTAACTAGCTAAATCCAAATTAACAATTTTACGCTTTTCTTCTAATACATTCTAAAATTAAACTTAGATCAAACCAGAACAGATAATATTCATGGTTACACGGGTTATATTGGATTGGAAAGTATGCTTACGCCAAGGGGATATCAGGCTCAATGGTCATCAGAATTGCAGCAACAAGGCACGTGGAGTGTGTTGTCTTGATGTCAAGGGTGGAGAAGTAGAAGGATTGCAAATGCCTATATAAATAAAGGGTTTCCAGACATTGAGCTTTTCTATAGGCTACTTTGCCGGAGGTTCTCATATCAGGAAACCCTTATTTTTATTGTTTGAGGTAACATATCAACTGCCCTGAAAGTGATAGGGTTGAGTTGACAGGTTAGATAACGCCTATTTTTGTAGGGGTTGAGTTGACAGGATAGATGTAGAATTTAATCTTCTCTCTCCGCATCTGTATCGAAAATTCTGTCAAGCTCCTCATTTGATATAATGCCACGTACTTTGTTTCTAACCGTTGTTTTTCCCATATCAAGACGATATTGATTTACAATGAAAGTTGACCACCAATTTACGAGTAAAACTGATCACTAGATAAACTAAATAAATTTAATTAATTTTAACTTCCGTAAATTTTTTACGTTTAAAATTGACCACATAATACTAATAATATACCATACT
>JAHDQA010000017.1 GCA_018434075.1 Tissierellaceae bacterium | reverse complement strand
CTCCAAACGAATTTACTTCAATTTTTCTCTGAACTTCTCACAGCTGTTGATCTTAATATCAAGCAGCTTTTCGATGTTCATCTTTGCAGCAATTCCCTTTGGGCTTCCTGCAACGGATGTTATTACCCCGATACCGAGCTCTTCCCTCAGTTCCCTCATGACATATTCGTCTGACAGGTCCATTGTGGAAACGCCCAGTTTCTTGGCCACGTAGTTCTTGGCATCCTTAAGTCTCATGTTCTTAGCGAACTCCATTCTCGCCACGAGGTCACCAGCTGCTCTGATACCGCTCATACCGGAGGTCATGATGTGAGTGATCGGCATACCCATCGGGTCGCCGACCCCTATCTATATACCATCCACGTTAGCAATTTCCACCATCGCCTTGCTGGCCCTGGAAACAGCATCAATGGTCGGGGTTTCGAGCATCGGGATACCACCTACACCCATACCCATGTTCACATGACATGGTATTGGTGATGCCTTCACGGCCTCCTTCACAAAAGTGACCGCCCTTGCAAGGTTCCAGGCTGAGGATTTGCTGGTGTTCGTGTTCACCACAGGTCCGAACACATTAGCTCCTGCCTTTGCTGCCAAAGGAGCCTGCTGGTGTGGCCACAGGCCTGCAAGCGTGGTGTTATCATACTGCATTTCGCCATGCATACCCAGCACAAGCTCGCCTGCCATACCAAGTTCGATATACATATCAGGATATTGCTTCCTCAAGGCTTCCACAGCTCTGAGGGTTGCGAACATGTCACCATCACCGGCTGCACCGGTAGTGTCAAAGTTAACACCATCAGCACCTGCGAACATCATCTTCTGCATGATCCAGACCATATCCCTGGTCAGATGGTCGGCAGCATGCTCCATGGATGCCTGAGCCTCAGTGATCTTGAACGCTTTCATCAGGTCACCGGGGTTCTCAAAGGGACCGTCCGGAGTATAGTACAGGCCCATGTTAGGCATAGCACCGTAGAAAAGAGGCACTATCATGTTCTGCTGGCATACTTCCATTGCCTGCTGTTCCTGTGAGATGACAGGTTTCACAGGCTTGTAACTGTAGTCGATGTGGCCGAGTTCCATGGTATCTGCGCCCATAGCTCTCTCGTGTACCATACATCCTGCAAGCCTGCTGGTGGGAATGCCCACACCACTGTTACCCTGGTCACCATCTATCCTGATAGTGCCTATATCGTGGGTCACAGGTACCTCTTTACCCGGCTCCACACCTACCATCCTGGCAGGCATCATGAGGATCTCGGCCAGCTTGTCCAGCTCATTGCCGGTCAATGCTGGAATACTTCCAAGGTCAGCAGCATCTGCAGTACCTGCTTCCAGATCGGCTCTGATCTGTTCCTTAGTAAGGAAGATCCTTTTGCCATCTCCCATCCTTAAAGCATATTCTGTCATTTATATCACTCTCAGAGAAGAAGTTCTTTTGCCCTTGCGACGGCTTCGCTGGCATTTTCTGCATAGCAGTCTGCACCTATCTTGTCGGCCCAGGCCTGAGTTGCAGGAGCACCGCCTACCATGACCTTGACCTTGTCCCTCATACCTTGTTCCTTGAGCATCTCGATGACATCCTTCTGGCCCGCAAGGGTGGTGGTCATAAGAGCGGATAGACCGATCATCTGGGCATTGGTCTCTTTGGCCTTGTCAATGAAGTTCTGCAAAGGTACGTCCCTGCCAATGTCATGGACCTCAAAACCAGCAGATTGTAACATGGTGGATACAATGGACTTGCCAATATCGTGCACATCACCTTCAACAGTACCGTTGACGATAACTCCAAGTTTCTTGGAAGCTGCTTCCTTGGGCATATCGGCTTCCAGGATATTAACGCCTTCCTGCATGGCGCCTGCAGCCATCATGACGTGGGGTAAGAACAGTTTGCCTCTCTCGAACATGATCCCAACTTCGTTCATACCTGCTGCAAGACCTTTTTCAATGATCTCAGCAGGGGCAATACCCTGGCCCTTTGCCTTGTTAACAGCAGCGACCACTTCATCCTTTTTACAGGAAAT
>JAHDQA010000142.1 GCA_018434075.1 Tissierellaceae bacterium | reverse complement strand
TGCTTATTGCTACAATAATCATTCCCACAAATCTTTTTTAAATCACAATCATATCTGTATATACATGCATTGTAATTACGACCATAACAACCTTTTTTAGAAAAATTAGATCTGAGAATAATCTCTCTAGAAATAGTGGATTTATGTCTATTAAGCTCTCTAGCAATTTCGGATAAAGAATAATTGTTTTTAAGATACTTTTCAATATCTAATCTGTTATCAAAATTTAAATGTTTAGCCATAATAGCTACCTCCTTGAAGCTTATCATCCAGGCATAAGACAATGATACTACAAACTCCGCCGATATTGACATAAGAACCTGAAAATGAGCATAAAAAAATACCCGAAGGCAAGCAAAACAAAGGTATTTACTTACTTGCTTCGGATAGAAAATTTTATCATTTTCAAGAACCTTATATCAATATTTCCCTGCGGCGGCTCTTCTTGAGAAGATATTCCCCTCTGGCTTCACAAAACAAATTATGTCTATCAAAAATTTGTAAGGTTAAATTAGACCCCTAAATTTGTAAGACTAAATTAGACTGTTTTTGAAAAGGGGGTCTAATTTACTTTTACAATTAACTTAACTTAAAAATATTTATATAAATTCTATAAACCATTGACTATACAGTGAGATTCTGATATTATCTAAATAAATATAAATAAAAAAGCTATGATGGGAAGAGTAAATTGATCTAAGTAAGCAAAGAGAGAGAAACAATGGCTGAAAGTTTCTTCTTACTTTACAATTGAAGACCACCCCTGAGCTGACCTTTAATAAGGATTCGCAAATTGGCGTTAATGAAATGAGTAAAAAATTAGGGTGGAACCACGGTCTTTCGTCCCTACAGCAATGTAGGAGCGAAGGACTATTTTTTTAGGAGGGATAAATATGATAAAAGTAACTTTACCTGACGGAAGTGTAAGAGAATACAATGAGGGAGTAGAGATTTTAAAAGTAGTAGAAGACATATCTAAACCATTAGCAAGAGAAGCATTAGGAGCAGTGGTAAATGGTAAGATTATGGGACTGCAAGAAAAACTTAATGAAGACTGTGATTTAAGGGTAGTAAAATTTGAAGATCCTGAAGGCAAGAAAATATTCTGGCATACAACTTCTCATATAATGGCATTTGCAATACAAAGACTTTTTCCTGATGTCAAATTTGCTATTGGACCAGCTGTTGAAAATGGATTTTATTATGATTTAGACACAGAGCATAGATTTACACCTGAGGACTTAGAGGAAATAGAATCAGAAATGAAAAGAATCATTTCAGAAGGATATAGGCTTGAAAGATATGAAATGACAAGGGAAGAAGCACTTAAATTTTTTAAAGATAAGAATGAAATATACAAAGTTGATTTAATAGAAAATCTACCAGAAGACGCAATCATATCATTTTACAAATTAGGTGACTTTATAGATCTATGCGCTGGACCTCATCTATATGACGTTAAAAAAGTTAAGGCTATAAAATTGTTGAGCATTGCAGGTGCTTATTGGCGCGGTGATGAAAATAATAAAATGCTTCAAAGAATATACGGAATTAGTTTTGAAAAGAAAAAGGATCTTGATGAGTATCTAGAAAGAATGGAAGAAGCAAAAAAGAGAGATCATAGAAAACTTGGCAAAGAATTAGACTTGTTTAGTATGCACGATGAAGGCCCTGGATTCCCATTTTTCCATCCATATGGTATGGTGATAAGAAATGAACTTGAAACATTTTGGAGAAAAGAGCACAATAAAAGAGGTTATGGAGAGATAAAAACCCCATTGATATTAAATGAAGAATTATGGCATCAATCAGGTCACTGGGATCACTATAAAGAAAATATGTATTTTACAAAGATTGACGATGAGAATTATGCAATAAAACCGATGAATTGCCCAGGATCAATATTAATATATAAATCACAAATGTATAGCTATAGGGATCTACCTTTAAGGTTAGCGGAAATGGGGTTAGTTCATAGGCATGAACTCTCAGGTGCATTGCATGGATTAATGAGAGTTAGAAGTTTTACTCAAGATGATGCTCATATATATGCATTGCCATCGCAAGTGAAAGATGAATTAAAGGGAATAATTGATTTAGCAGATTATATCTATAATATATTTGGTTTTAAATACAAAATAGAGCTTTCAACTAGACCTGAAAATTCCATGGGGACTGACGAACAATGGGAATTAGCTACTAATAGCCTCATAGAAGCTCTAGAGGAAAAGGGAATAGAGTACCGTGTCAATGAAGGCGATGGTGCATTCTATGGACCTAAGATTGATTTTCATTTAGAGGATGCTATAGGGAGAACTTGGCAATGTGGAACAATACAACTTGATTTTCAAATGCCTGAGAGATTTGACTTAACTTATGTTGACAGCGATAATGAGAGAAAGAGACCAGTCATGATTCATAGAACTATACTTGGAAGTATGGAAAGGTTTATGGGGATATTAATTGAGCATTATGCAGGGAAATTCCCTGTTTGGTTAGCTCCTGTTCAAGTTAAATTATTACCTATATCTGATAAATTTAATGAATATGGATATAAAATTAAAAATCATTTAGAAGAAATAGGAATTAGGGTGGAAATAGACGATAGAGCTGAAAAAATAGGGTACAAGATAAGAGAGGCACAAGTTATGAAAATACCATACATGCTTGTCATAGGCGAGAAAGAAGTCGACAATGAATTGGTTTCAGTGAGAAAAAGGGATATTGGAGATATCGGGCAAATGAGTGTAGAGAAGTTTATCAATATGGTCGATGAAGAAATAAAAAATAAAAAATAGTTGCGAGGAGGCATAAAATGGATTTCTATAAGGAAATTGATGCGTTAAAAGATGAGCTTATTAAGTCGACTCAAGAGGTAATAAGGATTAAATCCGTTGAAGAAGAAGCACAACCCGGTATGCCATTCGGCAAAGGACCATATGACGCACTTTGCTATGTATTGAAACTTGGTGAAAAATTAGGATTTAAAGCTAAAAATCTAGATGGATATGCTGGCCATCTTGACTTTGGTGAAGGTGAAGAAGTAGTAGGTGTGCTAGGTCATTTAGATGTGGTACCTGAGGGAGATGGATGGACTTTTCCCCCTTATGAGGCCCAAATACACGAAGGAAAGATTTATGGCCGAGGTACAATGGACGATAAAGGACCTGTGATGGCTGTTTTATATGGAATGAAAGCTCTTAAAGACAGCGGTGTAAAACTGAATAAGAAGATTAGATTGATACTAGGAACTAATGAGGAAACAGGATGGGGCTGTATGCATCACTATTTTGCTAACGAGACAGCTCCAAATATGGCTTTTACACCTGATGCTGATTTTCCAGTAATCCATGGAGAAAAGGGAATTATTGTGTTTGATTTGAAGTATAGACTTGAATCATTTAAAGAAGAAACTTTCTCACTATTGAGTTTAAAAGGTGGAAATGCTGCAAATATGGTTCCTGACTATGCAGAAGCAGTTATAAAGACTGATTCAATTGATAAATCGATAGATGCACTTAGAAGATACGCAAATGAGAAGGGTTATCAAGCTGATATCAAAGAAGAAAATGGGAACTTAAAAGTATCAGTAAGAGGTAAATCGGCTCATGGGAGTACACCTGAAAAAGGTGAAAATGCCATTACCTATTTGTTGGATTTGCTTTATTCACATTTCAAAGGAGAGCCTGGATTTTATAATTTTTTAGATTGGTATGAGAAATCCCTAGCATTTAAATTCAATGGAGAAAATTTTGGGTGCGAGTTTGAAGATGATATATCTGGGAAATTGAATTTAAATATTGGTGTCATTAAATTGATTGGCGATGAAATAGTTCTATCTATAAATATAAGGTATCCAATATCATACAAGCGAGAAGATATTTATAATAGCATAAGAGCTCATTTAGAAGGATTGCCAATTGAAATTGTAGAAGGAGATTCAGATAAAGATCCTCTATACGTGCCAAAAGATGATGTATTGGTTCAAACATTGATGAGAGTATATCAAGAACAAACTGGCGATTATGAATCTGAACCTCTAGTAATAGGTGGTGGCACATATGCTAGAGCTATGAAAAATGCTGTCGCATTTGGTCCAGTTTTTCCAGGTCAAGAAGAATTAGCACATCAAAAAGATGAATTCATTTCTATTGATAATTTGATAAAACTTACGCAGATTTATACGAGTGCACTATATGAATTAGCAAAATAAATTTGACAAATATAAATATTTAACTTATAATAAGTTGGTAATTTAATATGACTTAATTTTATTAAAGAAGAAGTTTCCGCTTCTCACCTTATAGTTTTTGTACTCATAAGGTTATGTTAGATAGTTAATTGTACAATATGCCTTTTTTGGTGTATTTAAGCGGACACTTTTGTGTCCGCTAATTTTTTGTGGAGGTGTAGGATTATAAAAGAACTTCAAATCAATGAAGAAATTAGAGAAAAAGAAGTTAGGCTAATTGATGTTGACGGAACTCAACTTGGAATTGTACCTATAAAAAAAGCATTAGAGATTGCTAATGAGAGAAGACTTGATTTAGTAAATGTAGCTCCAACTGCAAATCCACCAGTTTGCAGAATTCTCGATTATGGCAAATACAAATATGAATTGACTAAGAAAGAGAAAGAAGCTAAGAAAAATCAAAAGGTAATCAATGTTAAAGAGATAAGATTAACCCCAAACATTGAAGAACATGATTTACAGGTGAAAGCAAATAGAGCTATAGAATTTTTAAAAGATGGAGACAAAGTAAAAGTTTCTGTTCGCTTTAAAGGTAGAGAGATGGGACATACTGAAATGGGAGAAGAAGTCCTAAAAGACTTTTTAAATCTGGTCAATGATTATGGCAAAGTTGAAAAAGAAGCTAAATTGGAAGGCAGAAATTTAGTCGTAATATTAATGCCAAAAGCACAATAAAGGGAGGAAAAACAATTGAGAAAGATGAAAACACACAGAGCTTCAGCAAAGAGATTTAAAAGAACTGCAACAGGAGAATTAAAAAGATACAAAGCATATAAAAGCCATAAAACTGGTAAAAAGACTCCAAAGAGAGTTAGAAACTTAAGAAAGAGCACTTTAGTGAGTGCTAGTGACAAGAGAAGAATAAATTCCATGCTACCAAATTAATTATAGAGTATTAGGAGGAGATTATAATGGCAAGAGTAAAAAGAGGAGTAAATGCAAAGAAAAGACATAAAAAAGTTTTAAAGCAAGCAAAGGGATATTATGGCGCTAAAAGCAAATTGTTTAGACCAGCAAATCAAGCAGTAATGAAATCATTAAATTATTCATATATTGGCAGAAAACAAAGGAAAAGAGAATTTAGAAAACTTTGGATTGCTAGAATAAATGCAGCATCAAGACAAAATGGTTTAAGTTACAGCAAGTTCATCAATGGGTTAAAGAAAGCAAATATTGAAGTAAATAGAAAGATGCTTTCTGAAATGGCAATTAATGATGCTGAAGGATTTGCAAAATTAGTTGAAATAGCTAAGAACGCTTAATGCATAAGTTCCAAAATTGGAACTTTTTTGCATTTTAATGTGATTTGGAGGACTATATGGAAACAATTAAACATAATTTATTGACTAGGTTTAAATTAAATCCACCTCGAATCTTAGCATTGGGATTTATGATGCTTATAATTTTAGGTGCAATACTGTTAAATTTACCTATAGCTTCACAAAATGGAGAAAGCATAGGATTTATAAATGCACTATTTACATCTGCATCGGCAGTTTGCGTTACTGGTTTGGTAGTTGTTAATACAGCAGCTCATTGGACACTATTTGGAAAGATTGTTATTCTGATTTTGATACAAATGGGCGGACTTGGAATAATGACAATGGCAACGATCGTTGCAATGATTTCAGGTAGGAAAATTTCCTTAAAGGAGAGGCTTGTAATCAAAGAACAATTGAACCAAGAAACTCTATCTGGACTAGTTAAATTGACTAAATATGTAATTTACTTAACTTTCCTTATTGAGGGTCTAGGGGCGTTGTTTTTATCTATGAAATTCATACCTCAATATGGAACTATTAAAGGAATTTGGTTTTCAGTATTTCACGCCATCTCTGCTTTTTGTAATGCTGGATTTGATATAACTGGTAATAGTTTAATGGATTATAACAATTCTGCAATAGTAATACTTACAGTAGTGGCTTTAATAGTTTTAGGCGGAATTGGATTTGGAGTAATTTTAGACGTAGTAAAAAACAAGAGATGGAGTAAATTGTCACTCCATTCAAAATTGGCTATTTCTTTTACAGCTTTTTTAATAATTTTTGGTGCAATCATTTTTTATATTTTAGAATCAAATAACCCATTGACAATGCAAGGATTTACATTTAAAGAGAAAACACTAGCATCTTTGTTTGCATCTATTACGCCTCGTACGGCTGGATTCAACACTATTGATACTTCTGCATTAAAGCAAAGCAGTTCTTTGCTTACAATAATCTTTATGTTTATTGGTGGTTCTCCAGGGTCAACTGCAGGTGGAGTAAAGACTCTAACTATGCTAGTATTGATTATTTCAACTATAAGTATAATTCGAGGGGAA
This sequence comes from Tissierellaceae bacterium, assembly GCA_018434075.1. Classification (GTDB taxonomy): domain Bacteria; phylum Bacillota; class Clostridia; order Tissierellales; family Tissierellaceae; genus Soehngenia. Next base: position 12,886 of record JAHDQA010000142.1, on the reverse strand, counting down.
AGTGATGTAGAAGTTTTTAAGAGAAGGATACCATATGAAACCATATTTAAGTCCATTGCAATAATTATGATAGGAATTACTATTGTTTTTATCGTCACATTTATTTTAACTTTAACTGAAGATCAAGAATTTCTAAACTTACTTTTTGAAACAACTTCTGCATTTGGCACTGTAGGTTTATCGAGAGGCATTACCTCTGAATTGAGTAATGCGGGAAGACTGATATTGGCTTTGACTATGTATGCTGGTAGAGTTGGTCCACTTACTTTAGCATTTGCAGTAGGGTATAAAGAAGAACATAAAAGGTATAGATATGCAGAAGGAAATATTACTGTTGGATAGAGGGGGAAAATATGAAATCTTTTGTAGTTGTTGGATGTGGTAGATTTGGGTCAGCAGTTGCTGAAACATTATATAACCTTGGGAACGAAGTTTTAGCTATAGACGGGGATGAGGAAGTTATCGAATCTATCTCAGGGCGTGTCACGCATGCAGTACAAGCAGATGTAATGGACGAAAATGTAATGAGAGAACTAGGAATTAGAAATTTTGATGTTGCAGTCATAAGCATTGCATCGAATTTAGAAGCCTCTATTTTAGCAACTTTGATAGTAAAGGAATTGGGAGTAAAAAAAGTTGTTGCTAAAGCACAATCTGATTTACATGGAAAAGTTTTAAGAAAAATTGGAGCAGATAAAATTATTTTTCCTGAGAGAGACATGGGAGTTAGAGTTGCACATAATTTATCATCAAAAGGAATTATCGATTTCATTGAGTTATCCCCAGAATACAGTATTATGGAGATACAGTCTATAAAGCAGTGGGCAGGAAAAAGTTTAGCGCAACTTAGACTTAGAAATAAATATGGAATAAATGTAATGGCTATCAAAAGAGGTTCAGACATAAATGTTTCACCTAGCCCAGATGATGTAATATGCGAAGGAGATGTATTATTAGCTTTAGGCAGTATAAATGATATAGCTAGAATAGAGGATAAAACAAGTGAATGATTTGAGAAGAATTTCATCTAGAGAAAACAAATTCATAAAGTTAGTAAGGAGTTTAGACAAAAAAACTGCTAGATGGAGTAAAAACTTATTCATTATAGAAGGTGAAAAAGTATTATTTGAAGCCATTGATAGCAATCAAATAATAGAATTTATAATGATTTCTGAAGATGCTATTTTAAGTGATTCTATAGAGCAGACTTTATCACGCATAATGGATAATACGGATGTATTTGTATTAGATAATAGATTGTTTGAATCTATAAGCAAATTAGAGAATTCACAAGGAATTTTGGCAGTGGTAAAGTTTAAAGTGGATGATATAAAAGATATACAGAAGAATAATATACTGCTATATTCAGATGGAATTCAAGATCCTGGAAATTTAGGAACTATTATTAGAACAATTGATGCATTTGGATTAGGTGGTTTGATTATCGGTGAGAATACCGTAGATCCATTTAATCCAAAAGTAGTGAGAGCAACTATGGGATCCATTTTCAGGGTCCCGATTTTTTTAAACAATGAAGGAAGAGAAGGCTTAATAGAGCTTAAAAACAAGGGTTTCAGAATACTTATAACTTTGCCTAAAGGTGGTTATCCAATCAATGAATTTGATTTTAGAAGAGGGGATATCATTGTAATAGGAAATGAAGGTAGAGGTGTTTCTGATACTATAAGAGAATTAGCTTCAGATGGTATAATGATAAACATGAAAGGAAATGCAGAATCACTAAATGCTAGTATAGCAGCATCAATTATTATGTATGAAATATCAACTAAGATATAAAAAATATGGTATAATAAATATTACATTTTGATTATTTTACAATTTTATATTGAAAGGAGCATATGATGGAAAATAAGCTCAATGAATTATTAAAATCGGCGATAGAAGAAATAAAAAAATCTAATGACTTAAATGATATCGAAAAAATTAGAATTAAATATCTAGGGAAAAAGGGACAATTGACATTAATTCTAAGAGAGATGGGAAATCTATCTAAGGAGTTAAGACCTATAATTGGGCAAAAAGCGAATGAGGTCCGCTTTGAGATAGAAAAAAAACTAGATGAGACTAAATCAAAGCTTGAACAACAAGAAAAACTTGAGAAAATAAAGATTGAGAAAATAGATATCACTGAAAGAAGGAAGTCAACTTACTTGGGGCATAAACATCCATTGCTAATGACTATTAAAGAATTAGAAGACTTATTTATCAGCATGGGGTTTAATGTAGTTACTGGGCCTGAAATAGAAACAGTTGAAAATAATTTTGATATGTTAAATTCACCAGAGAATCACCCATCTAGAGATTTATCTGATACTTTCTACATAAACGATAAATTATTGCTAAGAACTCATACATCGCCTGTACAAATCAGGGCAATGAAAAAATACAATGCGCCTTTAAAAATAATTTCTGCTGGTAGAACTTTTAGATTTGACGATGTTGACGATACCCATTCTCCTATGTTTCATCAATTAGAAGGTTTAGTAGTAGATGAGAATATTTCAATGGCAAATTTAAAATACACTTTAGATATATTTATTAAAGAATTGTTCGGCAATGATATAAAGACAAGATATAGACCGCATTATTTTCCATTTACTGAGCCAAGTGCTGAAGTCGATGTAACTTGCGTAGAATGCAGAGGAGAAGGGTGTCCCCATTGCAATTACACAGGGTGGTCAATGGAATTATTAGGTTGCGGAATGGTTCATCCAAAAGTTCTTGAAAATTGCGGAATAGATTCAGAGAAATACACTGGGTTTGCATTTGGGATGGGCGTTGATAGAATTACAATGGTTAAATATGGCATCAAAGATATAAGACTATTGTTTGACAATGACAATAGATTTTTAGAACAGTTTTAGCAAAGGTTGTGATGGAAATATGCTTTTACCAATTAAATGGCTTAAGAATTATGTGGATATTGAACTATCCTCTAAAGAAATTGCAGATGGGCTTACATACTCTGGCTCTCATGTAGAATCAATAATAAAATTAAATAAAGGAATTACTGGAGTAGTAGTTGGGAAAATTGAAAAAATAGATAAACACCCGAATGCTGATAAATTAAGAATTTGTAAAGTAAATGTAGGAAATGAAGTTTTAACAATTGTTACAGGTGCACAAAATGTATCCGAAGGAGATATAGTGCCTGTGGCAAAAGTTGGGGCACATTTACCGGATGGTAAAGATATCTCTGAAGCTGACTTTAGAGGTGTTATTTCTTATGGAATGCTATGTTCTTTAAAAGAATTAGGCTATGAAGATAATGTAATTCCTAAGGAAGTCAAAGATGGCATATTCATTATAAATGATGATGTGAATCTCGGACTAGATATAGTAGAAGTTTTATCTTTAGATGATGAAGTAATAGAATTTGAGATAACTCCTAATAGACCTGATTGTCTAAGCATATATGGCATGGCAAGAGAATCTGCTGCAACGTTTAATGCACAATTAAAAGAGATAGATGTAAAAATCGTTAATCAAGTTGATGATATTAAAGACTTGATTTCTGATATAAATGTAGATACACAAAAATGTCATAGATACTATGCAAAAGCTATAAAAGATGTTGAAATTAAGCCCTCTCCATTATGGCTCAAGACAGCATTGATGAATGCTGGAGTAAGACCGATAAATAATATTGTAGATGTGACTAATTATGTGATGCTTGAATTAGGAGAACCGCTACATGCATTTGACATTGATAAGATTGCTGGTCGAAAAATAATAGTAAGACAAGCGAAAGACACAGAAGAAATTACTACGCTGGATGGAGTACAAAGAGCATTAACACACGAAGATATTGTAATAGCAGACGAAAATAAAGCGATTGGGATAGCAGGTGTTATGGGGGGAGCTAATACTGAGATAACCCAGTCAACAAGGCTAGTGGTAATAGAAGGTGCAAATTTCGAACCGAAAAATGTTAGGCTTACTGCAAAGAGGTTAGGATTAAGAACAGAGGCTTCAACAAGATTTGAAAAAGGTATTGACGAAAATTTATGCAAATTTGCAGTTGATAGAGCATGTCAACTCATTGAAGTAATTGGTGCTGGTAAAGTAGTAAATGGTAATTATGACATTGTAAAATTCACTCCAGAAAAGACAAATATTAAACTTAGATTAAGTAGAATAGAAAAATTATTAGGAGTAAAAATAGATGAATTCGATGTAATAAATTATTTAAATAGGCTCAAATTCGAAACGAGCTTGTTAGACGAAGGAATTATAGATGTAGTGGTTCCTACATTTAGGAGAGATGTCAAAGTAGAAGCTGATCTGATCGAAGAAATAGGCAGATTGTATGGGTTTCATAATATTGAAACAAAACCACTATTTGGGAAACTCACTAGAGGGAATAGACCTAAAGATAAAGAATTGCAAAATTATATAAAAGACATACTTTGGGGTCTTGGTTTTAATGAGGCAATGACTTATTCTTTTATTAGTCCGAAAGCATTTGATAAGTTGAACCTTCCATCAAATCATGAGTTTAGAAAATATATTCGTTTAATGAACCCCCTTGGTGAAGATTATAGTGTTATGAGAACCACATTGATTTCTAATATGCTTGACTTGTTAAACAAAAACAATAACAGAGGCATAGAAAGTATGAGAGTGTATGAAATTGGCAATGTATTCTTGCCGAGCAATAGTAGCGATTCGATGCCAGAAGAGAAGACTATGGTATGTATCGGAATGTACGGAGAAAGAGATTTCTATTTTTTAAAGGATGTAATTGAAACTCTATTAGAAAGACTTGGAATAAAAGAATACGAGTACATTAGAGAATCAGAAAATCCAATCTATCATCCGGGTAGAACTGCAAAAATGATCAAAGATATGAAATCATTAGGTGTATTTGGTGAAATCCACCCTGATATAATGGAAAACTATGACTTTGATAAAAGAATATACATTGCAGAATTAGATTTTAATTCTATCTTTGAATTTACAAACTTAGATAGAAAATATACTGAATTACCGAGATACCCATCTATAGTTAGAGACATCGCAGTTGTAGTTGATGAAGATATTACAGTCGGAGATATTGAGGACGTTATTTATACAAATGGAAAAGAGCTAATTGAGAGCATTGAATTATTTGATATATATCGAGGCAATCAAATAGATACTGGAAAGAAAAGTCTTGCATTCTCGATTAGATATAGATCAAGTGAAAAAACACTAAAAGACGAAGATGTCAATCAAATCCAGAAGAAAATAATAGATGACTTAGAAGAAAAATTCCAAGCAAAACTAAGGAGTTGACAGGGTAGAAAATTTCTACCCTGTTTTAATAAAATTTTAGGGGGATAGTTATGACAAATTATAAAAAAATAAATGTATTAATTGATGGTCGTAACTTTACAATTGTTGGAGCAGAAGATGAAAGATATGTCAGAGAATTAGCAGAGTATGTTGATGTCAATATAAAAAAACTTTCTAATAGAAATGACAAGTTAAGTCCTGCTATGGCAGCGACATTAGCAGCTTTGAATATTTCTGATGAATTGTTTAATACAAAGAATGAGCTTAAAGATTTGCAAAAAAAGTCCAAAGAACCTCTAGAAAAATATGAAGGCTTAAAAAAAGAAATAGATGAATATAAAAAAACAATTGACGAACTCGAAAAAAGAAACCTCGAATATAAAGATGAAGTTATAAAGACAAAAATGAACATGGAAGAATTATACAGGTCAGTAAATTCTTTAAAAGAAGAGCTAGAAGGTAGGGATAGACAGATTCAAGAATTGCAAAAAGAAATTGAAGAATATAAAGAGAAAAACTTCAAAGCTCAAATTGAGTTAGTAGAGTTGAAGAAACAGTTAACTGAATTGCAAAGTTTGAGTAAGAAGAAGTGAGGAAAGTATTATGCAGGGAAACAACTTGGAATTACTAGCTCCAGCAGGGAGCTTAGAGGCTTTAAAAGCAGCTGTAAATAATGGTGCCGATGCAGTGTATATCGGGGGGAAAGCTTTTAGTGCACGCAGATATGCATCAAATTTTACTGAAGATGAAATAATACAAGCGGTTCAATTTGCACATTTAAGGGATAAAAAGATATATGTTACGGTGAACACACTAATCGATGAAAGGGAAATAATGGAAGCTCTTAATTTTATTAATTTTCTATACATAAATGGTGTGGATGCAGTGATAATTCAGGACATAGGTTTAGGAAAATTAATTGCTGAAAACTTTCCTTATTTTCCTATACATGCTAGTACACAAATGACCATAAACAACTTAGAAGGATGTAAATTTTTAGAAGAATTAGGCGTTGAAAGAGTAGTATTAGCTAGAGAAACTCCTTTAAGCGAGATTAAGCGGATAAGAGATAATTCCAGCATAGAATTAGAAGCATTTATTCACGGTGCACTTTGTTTTTCATATTCAGGACAATGCCTGATGAGTAGTTTAATAGGTGGAAGAAGTGGAAATAGAGGAGCGTGTGCACAACCTTGTAGAAAAAAATATTGCATCCATAACTCGGAAGGAATAGTTGAACAAGATGCAAAATATTTTTTAAGCACAAGAGATTTGAACACAATTGATCATATTGAGGAGTTAATAGAGGCTGGAGTTACATCATTTAAGATAGAAGGCAGGATGAAAAGACCTGAATATGTAGCTATTGTCGCTTCTATTTATAGAAAAGCATTGGACGGAGAAATAATTGATGACGACGATAGGCTGAATTTATATGAAATATTTAATAGAAAATTCACAAAAGGAATTATGTTGGGAGACTATGGCGCTGGTTTTATGGCTATAGATAGACCTAATAACAGAGGAGTAGTAATTGGCAAAGTGATTGAGACAAAAAATGGCAAGGCAAAAGTTAAATTATTCGATAAAATAAATGTTGGGGATGGGCTTGAGTTTTTAAATGCCAAAGGAGAAACAGTGGGATTAATATCTAAATTCCAAGGTGATGTGAATGATGTAATAGAGTATGATATAAAAAACATTAAGAATAATACTTCGGTAATTAGAACTTCAAATAAGAACCTAATTGAAAGCGCTGTTAAAAGCTATGAAGTAGATGCTAAATTTCCAGTTTCAATAACTGCAAAGTTTAAAAAAGGTGATAATGCAACATTAGAAATGACATATGGCAAACAAAGGGTTAAAACAAGTTCGAAATTAGCGGTTGAAAACTCAATAAGCAAACCATTGAATTATGAACTAGTTAGGACACAATTATCGAAATTAGGAAATACACCATTTTATTTAGAGAATCTTGAATGTGAAATAGACGAGGATGCATTTTTAGATATAAAATTGATCAATGAAATGAGAAGAGAAGCTGTTGAAAAAATGCTGAATGAAGTGGCTAATATAAAAGACAGGGAAAAAATATCTTTAAAAGATATTTCAATTGAATCAAAAGCACGCATTAAAAATAAATCAAAAAATGGATTAGAACTAAAAATAAGTTCACAAAGGCAATTTGATGCAATTGATTTATATAAAATAAACAGAATCATCTTTGGCTTTCAAGAAAACATAGAGGAAAATTTAACTAAAGCTAAAAAATACAATGTAGAAACTTTCGTTTCGACAGACGTAATATTATATGATGAAGAAATTGAAAATATCAATAAAGCAATAAAGAAATATTATGATTTATTAGATGGAGTCGCAGTATCAAATTTAGGAATGGTTTACAATGTTCTTAGAAATTTTGATAAAAAAATAATAGCTGATATAGGATTAAACGTTTTTAATTCTTATTCTGCAAATTTCTTGTTTGACAAAGGCATTGAAACCGCAGTGCTGTCACCAGAACTTAATTTACACCAGATAAAAAATATTACAAATAAAGCCAGAGGGGATTTAAGTTATGTAATTTATGGCTATTTACCTTCAATGGTAGCTAAAAACTGTCCATTCGCTTCAATTAAAGGATGCTTAGATGAAAAAAATTGTAGTAATTGTAAATATAGAAATGGCTATTACTTAAAAGATGAAAAAGGGTATAGCTTTCGTGTAGAAAAGAAGAATGGATACAGTGTCATTTATAATTCTATGCCTTTAATGATATTAGAAGAACTAGATGAGCTTAACAAAACTGGGATAGACTGGTTTAGACTGGATTTTACATTTGAGGAAAACATAGAAAGAATCGTTGATGTTTATTATGAATTTTTGAATGGGAAAATCACAAATAGAGAAGTAAGTGGTTTTTTAGAAGATTTCAAAAAGAAACAACAAATAACTAAAGGGCATATAAATAGAGGTATATTGTAGGGGTGGATCATTTGAATGAAAAGAGCTTGAGAGTACTAGAATACGAGAAAATAAAGGACAGGCTAAAAGAACAATGTACAACTTTTTTAGCTAAGAACTTAGTTGATAATTTATTTCCAAATACAGAAATAGTTAAAATTCAAAAAATGCTGGATGAAACTGAAGAAGCATATAAAATGATATTGAGAGCTGGTAGGCCGCCTTTGTCAGAAATTGAACAAGTTGATGATTATTTAAAAAGGTCATCGATTGGAGGGTTTATATCTCCATATGGGCTTATACAAATATCTAGAGTATTAAAAGTATCGAGAGAGTTAAAGACGTATATTCTGTCACAAAAAGAAAATCTTCAGACTGAATTCAATATACTTGAAGAAATAGCAAATAAAACAGTAATATTAAAAAGCATTGAAGACATAATAGACAATGCAATTTTAAGCGAAGATGAAATATCGGATAATGCAAGTGGTAAACTTAGAGATATAAGAAGAAAAATTAGAGTAAAAAACGATAGCATAAAGGATAAACTTAACAGCATTCTTAATAGTCTCTCAAATAAGAAATATTTGCAAGACAATATTGTAACAATGAGAGATGGCAGATATGTAATACCTGTAAAAGCTGAAAACAAATCAAATGTAGCAGGAATCGTCCATGATGTTTCTTCTAGTGGAGCAACTACTTTTATTGAGCCTCTAGCTGTAGTAGAGCTAAATAATGAAATAAGGGAGTTGGAAATTGAGGAACAAAAAGAAATTGAGCGAATTCTCATGGAAATATCTCAATTTGTATCACAAAATGTGGAGTCAATTAAAACAAATCAACAGGCGATTGCACATTTAGATTTTATTTTTGCGAAAGCAAAATTGGCCATTGATTTAAATGCATCAAAACCAGAATTAAATAACAATGGATATTTGAATTTCAAAAAAGCTAGACATCCTTTATTGGAAGGCAACGTAGTTCCTATTGATATATATATAGGAGATGAATTTAACACTCTAGTCATTACAGGGCCTAATACAGGTGGGAAAACTGTAACTTTAAAAACTGTTGGATTGCTTACGTTAATGGGACAATCAGGGCTTTTCATACCAGCAAATGAAGGATCCAATTTGGCAGTATTTAATTATATTGCTGCAGATATTGGAGATGAACAGAGCATTGAACAAAGCTTATCAACTTTTTCATCTCATATGAAAAATATTATACAAATATTAAATGAAGTAAATGAAAACTCACTTGTTTTATTTGATGAACTTGGTGCAGGAACAGATCCTGTTGAAGGCGCTGCTTTAGCTATGGCTATATTAAATGAGTTAAGGAGTAAAGATATTAGAACAATTGCAACTACCCATTATAGCCAATTAAAGATATATGCGTTGACCACTGAAAAAGTAAAAAACGCTTCTATGGAATTTGATGTTGAGACTTTAAGCCCAACATACAAACTACTTATAGGACTACCAGGAAAATCAAATGCATTTGAGATTTCTAAAAGGCTTGGATTGCCTGATAATATTATTGAAAATGCAAAAGAGTTAATGTCAAAAGAAAATATAGAATTTGAAGAAGTTTTAAAATCAATTGACAGAGATAGAAAAATTATTGAATCTGATAAATTGGAGATTGAAAATCTGAAGTCAACTTTGAAAAAGCTAGAAAAAGAATTAGAATTAGAAAGAAAAAAGATGCTCGAGGAAAGAGAAAATATTCTCATCGAGGCTAAGCAAAGTGCTTTGAAAATCTTAGCCGATGCAAATAGACAAGCTGATGATGTAGTAAAGGAAATAAGAGAAATTTTCTTTGAATTAGATCGAGAAAAGCAAAATAAAATTAGAGAAGTGAAAAAAGATTTATCTGCAAGTATAAGCAACATCGAGCAACAAATAAACGAAGCAAATAAACAAGTACAACGAAACAAACCAATAAAAAAAGTTAAAATTGGACAGACTGTTAAAGTAAATAATATTAACCAAACCGGTACTGTTTTAACTCTTCCTGATGAAAAGGGAAACTTAGATGTACAAGTTGGGATTATGAAAATTAGTGTAAATATATCAGAGTTATCAAGCACTGATGAAGATATAATAAGCGAACAAAAATTTCAAAAAAAACTAAACAAGAGAACTTTAACTAAATCTAAACATATAAAAAAAGAATTAGATTTAAGAGGATACGACATAGAAAATGCTATTATGGAAATAGATAAGTATTTAGATGATGCTTATCTGGCTGGGCTTGATGAAGTTTATATAATTCATGGGAAAGGTACAGGCGCACTTAGAGAAGGAGTAAGATCTTATTTAAACAGAAATAAACATGTTGAAAGCATGAGGTATGGAGAATTTAACGAAGGTGGAGACGGAGTTACAGTGGTAAAACTTAAATAATCATTGTAATTAGAGAAATATTGATATATATTGATATTATAACTTTAGTAAATATCACGAGGAGGGATTTATTTGATAGATTTTAAAGAAAATCTTGTTAGCTTGCTTAAACAGAATATAGATAGCTTAAGTAGTGAAGAAATTGATAAATTAATAGAAATACCACCATCTTATGATATGGGGGATTTTGCTTTTCCTGTATTTAAACTAGCAAAAGAGTATAAAAAGGCACCAAATATAATTGCAAAAGAATTAGAGGATAAATTATCTTATGATGATAATTTTGAAAGAATAGAAGCTGTCGGACCATATTTGAACTTTTTTATTAACAAAGAAAAGCTAGCTTCTGAAGTCATACGGGAAATAAAAGAGAAGAAAGAAAAATACGGGTCATCTAATTTAGGAGAAGGTAAAAAGGTTATAGTTGAATTTTCATCTCCTAATATTGCGAAACCATTTCATATAGGTCATATAAGATCAACTGTAATAGGGAATTCACTTTCAAAAATATATAAATTTCTGGGATTTGATGTAGTAACTATTAATCATTTAGGTGATTATGGCACACAATTTGGAATGCTTATATCTGCATATAAAAGATGGGGCGACAAAGATGTAATTGAGAAAGACCCAATAAGAGAATTGCTTAAATTGTATGTTAGATTCAACTCTGAAGCAGAAACCAATCCTGAATTAATGGATGAAGCAAGACAATGGTTTAAAAAACTTGAAGATAAAGATGAGGAAGCTTTGAATTTATGGCAATGGATAAGAGACATAAGTTTAAAAGAGTTTCATAAAGTATATGATCTTTTAAATATTAAATTTGACTCATATGCAGGCGAAAGCTTTTACTCTGATAAAATGCCCGCAGTTGTTGAAGAAATGAAATCAAAAGGGCTGCTGAAAGAATCAGAAGGGGCGTTAATAGTTGATTTAGAGCCTTATGGAATGCCACCTGCATTGATAATGAAAAAAGATGGATCCACATTATATACTACTAGGGATATTGCCGCAGCAATATATAGAAAAGAACACTATGATTTTTATAAGAACATATACGTAGTTGCATCACAGCAAAACCTGCATTTTAAAGCGTGGATAAAGATACTTGAACTTATGGGGTATGAATGGGCTAATGATTGCATACATGTTCCTTTTGGGATGGTAAGCCTAGAAGAAGGAACTTTATCAACTCGCAAGGGTAGAGTAGTATTTTTAGAAGACGTATTGAACACTGCTATAGAACGAACTAAAGAAATAATTGAAGAAAGAAATCCTAATCTTCCAAACAAAGAAGAAGTGGCTAAACAAGTGGGGATAGGAGCTGTTGTGTTCCAAGAACTGTTTAATCAAAGAATAAAAGATTATACTTTTAGCTGGGAAAGAACTTTAAGCTTTGAAGGTGAAACGGGTCCATATGTTCAATACACTCATGCGAGAGCAAATTCTTTGCTAGAGAAAGGCGGATATGATGAATCGTATGAAATATCATATATAGATCTAACGAAAGAAGAAGAAACTAATATAATTAGAAATATTTATGGATTCCCTGAAGTAGTTGTTGACGCAATGGAGAAAAACGAACCATATTTTATAACAAGACATATATTGGAACTAGCTAAATTATTTAATAAATATTATAATTCTACTTCGATTATCGTTGAAGATGAGAAGTTAAAGCAAACAAGATTATCGCTTGTTTATGCAGTAAAAACAGTCATAAAAACTGGATTGTCGTTACTTGGAATTGAAGCTCCTAATAAGATGTAGACCTTATCTAATTAGATAAGGTCTCTTCCATTAAATAATCTAAAAACTCTTGAGGGCTAGATTCTGATAATGTGGCTAATTGATTTAATATATGACTTCTTAGATTTAAAAAATCTTGTATATGAGTGCTTTCTCCAGTATATTTTAGTGCTTCAAGAATCAACAACATATCATCTTTGGAGATCTCTTGAATTGATATTTTGTCAAACTCAATTTGTTTCATTATTTGTCCCCTTTCATAATTTTATATTTATTATAATATATCTTTTATTGTAATTATTCAACAAAAGAATAGAATTTGATAGTGTCAATTAATTGTTGGAAAACAATTATAAAGTAATTTTCTAATTAATATTAGAATACTAATCCTGTTTTTATATGATGCAATAATCTACAATTTATATTTTAAAGCTTCCTACGCTAATCGGATAGGTTTA
>JAHDQA010000143.1 GCA_018434075.1 Tissierellaceae bacterium | reverse complement strand
TTAAGAGACAATTTGACAACACTCCTTTAAAATATGGTTTTGGTTGATTATATTTTACCAGAGTTTGTCAGTTGTCTCATCTTTTTTTGTAAATAAAATGGTGCTGGTTTTAATCACCAACACCAAAAATTATAGAGCCCTACTAACATAAATATATAATATAATATTACAAAAATCAACTACAAAATTATTTTTTGTGTTTTTCAGACAATAACTGTCCGCCTGTTGCTATGTTGTCCATGCTGTTTTCCCTTATCAAAACTGAAAATGCTTCTACTGGGATGCCTAATACTTCATGTGATACATCAGTTAATCGCTTTGCCAATTCCATCTTTTGCTCCCTTGTCATTTGCCCGCCATCGAACTGTATAAATGGCATAAACTCACCTTCTTTCAAAAAAATTCAATTAATTATGAAAAAGCCTTTAGCAAAAGTTTAATCATCACAAAAATATTTACTCTAAGAATTTTTTTCTCTCAATTTCAGGAACAAGGCTGCCACCAGTAGCCCACATCATATAATATGGAGACGCTTCGCTATATATATTTATAGTTAGTGAAATGCCATTAAACCCAGCTAATGACGAAGGTTCAATAAATATTTTCTCTGAACTATACAGTCCTTTTAAGTAATAGAATAATTTCTCTTCGCTTACGGTAAAACAACCATGTATCATATTTTCAATAAACTTGCCAACAAAACCTGATGGTCTGCCTACTGCAAGTCCATCTGCACAAGTCTTGTTGTCAAGGCCTATGTCAAATACTGATATATCATTGTGCTTTTTGGTAGCTAGCCCTAAAAGCATGCTTGGAGAATGAGTAGGCTCTGCAAAATAGCAATGTACTAAATCTTTATACGCTAGCTTTAGTCCATATAAAACACCTCCCGGCCCACCTCCAACCCCACAGGGTAAGAAAACGACAAGTGGATGTGTTTCATCAGGCTCAATCCCCTTTTCTTCTAATTGTTCTTTGACATTCAATCCCCCGACTGCATAGCCTAAGAACAAGTCCCTTGAATTTTCATCGTCTATAAAGAAACTGTTGGGATCTTTTTCCGATTCCATTCTTCCCATTTCTACAGCTTTTGAATAATCATCTTCATATTCAATTACCTTTACGCCATTTGCTCTTAGCATGTCTTTCTTCCATTGTTTAGCATCTTTTGACATATGTACTATTACACTAAATCCCAATCTAGAACTTATCATTCCAATGCTTAAACCTAAATTTCCAGTACTTCCTACTTGAATAGTGAACTGATTAAAAAAATCTTTAAATCTTTCTTCTAATAGGATAGAATAATCATCTTCTCTATTTAAAATTCCTTGTTGTATTGCTAAATTCTCTGCTATTTTTAGAACCTCATACACTCCTCCTCTACCCTTTATCGAACCTGCGATAGGGAGTAAATCATCTCTCTTTAGAAGAATTTTCCCTTGTATTTTTTGCCCTGTTTCATTTTCATACCATCTCTTATAGGCGTCAATCTCGTCTATCTTAGATTCAATAATCCCGCTGTCAAGGTTGAATGCTTTTTTTATAAAAGGCTCAAATCTCTTGAATCTTTCTTTTGCGCTGATCACATCTTCTTTTTTGATTTCCAAATGAGGATATACTTTCTCAAAAGGTTCATAGTCAGGATTTACCCACAATACCTCATTCATCGCTCTAAGGTTTTCTATTAAGTCCATATTGCACCTCCGTTTTATCCTCTAAAATTATCTAAATATCTTTTGACAGACCTATTCATCTCTTTAGCAAAATCAGAATCATATTTTCTTTTATGCAACGCGTTGATGGATTCGGCTTCGTCTTTTGATAAATTTTCTTTCTCATTTCTTGTTTGTATCATTTCCATTAGTTTGTCTTTCCCTAATCTGTTGTATTTATTCTCAAATACCATGTACTCTTTCTCAAATCTATGAGGCTTTTTTCTATCAATTTGCTTTTTTGTTGGGTACCCATAAATCAACATGCTTATTGGCAAAGTATACTGTGGCAATTTTAATAGTTTAGTTACTTCTTCGTAATTTTCCAATATGTCCCCTATATAACAAGAGCCAATTCCAAAAGACTGTGCTGCTAAAACAGTGTTTTGTGCAGCTATTACTGCATCTTGAACAGCAAGCAATAAATCTCCTTCTTGCGGATTCCTGGCGTCAATTCCATTGTATTTATATATGTCGTACCATTTTTGATAATCTGCAACAAATACTAAAACCATTGGTGCTTTTGCAATGAACATCTGATTGTCGCATAGTTTTGAAAGTCTTTCTTTTATTTCATAATCTGTTACATCTACAATAGAATAAAACATCATATTCCCAGCAGTTGGCGCTTCAAAAGCTGCATTTATAATCTCGGATTTTATATCATCTGAAATTAGTTTGTCCTCAAATAACCTTACAGATTTTCTTTCCTTTATTAATTTTATTACTTCGTTCAAAATATCACCCCTAGCATCATATATATCAATTATATAATACTAGGATATCATATACATCAATTATTTATCTTAAGTACACTAAAGCTTCATTATCTATATGTAAGAATAAATTATCTTTTAAATTTATAGCTTCAAAAGTCTTTTTGTCAACTTTTAAAGATATGGAATCCCCTTGCATGTAAGATACATTTTTTACTAATAAATCAAAGCTATTTATAGATTCTATAATATCTAATACTGCTACTTCTACAACTATTTCTCCATTTGAAACCGAACTATTGTTTAATGCTAATAAATTGTCTTTTAGAGCAATAAATGTAAATTCATTGTTTAATAGAGCATCAATCTTATATGAAATTCCCCATCTAGTTGCTTTTATAGTGTTGTTTGTCAGATATTGAATTTCGGAAATATTGTGGTAGCCCAATAATTTTGATACTTTATAATATTTAGGCTCATTGAATATCTCTTTAGTATTCTCATTAATTATTGATTTTCCTTCATCTATGAAAATCATATAATCACAAAACTTGTAGACCTCTTCTCTATTGTGAGTTACCAGCACAACCTCTTTGTTGTATGTCTTCAACAATTCAAATAATTCTACTTCTAAACTTTCCTTCAAGTGAGAATCTAGTGCAGAAAATGGTTCGTCTAATATTAAAATATCTGGATTCTTGATTATTGCTCTAGCCAAAGCTACTCTTTGCTGTTGGCCTCCTGATAGTTGCTTGGGGTATTTTCTTTCTAATCCCTCTAGTTTGAATAGCTTGATCATCTCTTCCAATTTAGGTCTTATATCTTCTTTTTTCCCATTTAAAGATATTGTTATATTATCCTCTACAGTTAGATGTGGAAACAATGCATAATTTTGAAATAGATAGCCGATATTTCTCTTTTGAGGTTTGATGTTTATATTTTTCTCAGAATCAAACAAAATTTTGTCATTAAGAACAATTCTCCCCTCATCAGGATCAATTATTCCTGCAATGCACTTTAGTGTCATGCTTTTCCCACTTCCAGATGCTCCAAAAATACCTAGGTGCAGTCCTTGGTTTTTAAAACTAATGTCAAGAGAAAACCCTTTTACTTTTTTTCTTATATCTACTTCTAAACCCATATTTACTTGTCCTTTACTATTTGTTTTCTTGCGAAATAATTCATCAACAGCATTACTATAAATGATATTGCTAAGACAACCACAACATAATATGTTGCTTGCTTCATATTTCCTGCAGACACCTCTGAATATATTGCAAGGGGCAATGTGCGAGTTTTGTTTTCAATATTGCCTGCAATCATTGCAGTAGCACCAAATTCTCCTAATGCCCTGGCAAATGAAAGAATAGCACCTCCTAAAATGCCTGGTGATGCTAAAGGTAGTATTATCTTAAAAAATATCTTAGCTTCCGACATTCCAAGAGTTCTTGCTGCCATAATTAAATTTTCATCTACTTGTTCAAAAGCGCCAATTGCTGTTCTATACATTAGCGGAAAAGCTATCACAAATGCTGCTATAACTGTTGCTTGCCAAGAAAAGACAATTCTAACTCCCATGAATTCGAGTAGAAATCTTCCAATAGGCCTTTTTACTCCAAATATCAAAAGCAGTAAAAACCCAATGACTGTAGGAGGAAGCACTAGTGGGATAGTAAATACTGTGTCTAAAACCGCCTTAATTCTTTCGCTTTTAATATCTAAAACCAGCTTAGCTGCAAAAACTCCAAATACAAATGTAAAAATTGTAGCCACAATAGCTGTCTTTAAAGATATCAATATCGGTGAAATTTCCATTTTGATTCTCCTATTTTATTGATGTAAAGCCGTATTCAGCAAAAATTTCATTTGCTTTCTCAGATTGTAAAAATTCTATAAATTTTTTAGCACTTTCAATATTTTTAGAACTTTTAATTATTCCAACAGGATATATAACTTTGCTGACCATGTTTTCGTCTGCTTCTAAAACTATCTCTACCTCGTCTGCAGAATATGCATCAGTAGAATATACTATTCCAACATCAGCGCTTCTTTCCTTAACCCAATTCAATACTTCCGAAACATTTGTCCCTAAGCTTAACTTCTCTTGTACTTTATCCCATAGATTTAAGTTTGTGAGTAATTCCTTCGCATATTGTCCTGCTGGGACACTAGCTGGATCTCCTATCGCTATTTTATTTGCCTTAAGTAAATCCTCAAAATTTACTATCGATATGTCGCTATCTTTTGGAATTATAACTACAATTTTATTTTCCAACAACTCTTTTATTGAGTCTTTTAGAATGTATCCTTCTTCATTTAATTCATCCATCTGTTTTGTGGCTGCCGATACAAACACATCTATTGGAGAACCTTCTTTTATCTGTTGTTGAAGTTTCCCAGAACTGTCATAAGTAGCTTCAACGATTATATTCTGGTTCTCTTTTTCAAATTCAGGAATTAGTTTTTCATCAAATACATTTTTCAAGCTCGCTGCTGCTGCAATTGTGATTTTTGCATCTTGCTTTTCCTCTGATGAGCAACCTGATAAGACAAATAAAGAAATGCTAATAAGTAAAAAAACTGAGATAAATTTTTTCATTCCTTCCCTCCTAGTGAAATTATTTATAACTAACTAAACCTAACTAAACATAATTAAACCTATTATAACATCATTAGAGATTTTATTAAAGTATTTGTATTACCTATAATCTATGTTAAAATAATTAAAAGGTTGGTGAATAAGATGATTGAAGATGTATTGTACACACCAGAAGAAATTGCTAATAAGTTGAAGTTGACTAAAGGAACAGTCTATGAAATGATAAAAAGAGGAGATATCAATGCTCATAAGATAGGTAGATATCTTAGAATAAGTC
Organism: Tissierellaceae bacterium; assembly: GCA_018434075.1. GTDB lineage: Bacteria > Bacillota > Clostridia > Tissierellales > Tissierellaceae > Soehngenia. The sequence continues at coordinate 10,365 of JAHDQA010000143.1, read as the reverse complement.
AAACTCAATTTGACAATTATCTACAAAAAACTAGTGGATATGATAATATATTTGAAGCCTATATAGAAAAGACAGATGATTCTACTTTTGCCAAAATCAACGACTTGAAAATTGCTGTAGAAACTAATCTAACCGACAAAGTAAAGATATCCATAAAGCCTGAAAATATAATCTTAAGCAAAGGCAATTTTTTATCAAGCGCAAGGAATGTTCACAAGGGTATTGTGAACGATATAAAAAGTGATAACAACAATATATTGGTGACTGTTGACATTGGCATTCCGCTAAAATCTTTGATTACAAAAAAATCTTTAGATGTTTTAAATCTCTCAATAGGTGATGAGGTTTACACTATGTTTAAAGCAATGTCAGTCTATGTATACAAATAGGCTCTATTCGTAGAGCCCATACACATATTTTACATCTTGTACAAGGAGTATTCCTTTTTCGTCTAAACCATTCTTTATTGAATCAACTATTTTTTTTGTCATCTCTGTTTTGCTGATTATCATCACTATCTCTTTTTCAGGTTCTATCTCTATGGAAAAAACTCTACTAGTTTCTTTTTCACCTGCACCTCTTGCATTTATTATTGTAGCTCCAGTCGCACCTCCAAGCTTAGCCATATTTATAACATCTTCTGCCTTACCCTTTTCTACTATCGCTGTAATAACTTGATACATAAAATCTCCTCCACTTTGAATTTCTTCAATTTCCAGTGATGTTTTCTCTTTTATGTCAACCATCTCCAAAATTGGTTTCACAAATGCTATGCCATGGTTTGGCTTATCGAAATTGTATTCTTTTACTAAGAATTGTAGCATATCCGAGGTATACTTCTCAGGAACTAACATACACAATATTTCTTTTCTAATATCTGATATCCCTAAAAAAGCTAATATCTTAGCATCTACACTGCCTTTTCCAATCATTATGTATGTTCCTTTAACTCCATAATTCTTTAAATGCTTAGCTATTTTTGATCCCATGCCATAATTAGTGACTACACAAGCTAGGTTATAATTTTTAGAATCCATTAGTTTCACTCCTTACACACCATCATTTATGTGAATATACTGTCTCTATCAACTTATTATTTATATAATCATATCCTGCTACTTTATGCGGGATTAAACAGTTAGAGCAGTCCTTAACTCCGCTGTTTATTATGTAATTTCCTCCGCATTCATCTAATAAGTACAAAGGACAATAGCAAAACATGCAATTGAACTCATCAGCATTATCTACTTTATGGCATGGGAAGTACTCACATGCTTTATTTGAATAAAATCTAAATGAATTTTCCATTTTTACCCCCAAATTATAATTTATTAAGTTCTTTAAATATATTCACAACAGCAATATTTTCGTAATGACTTTTTATGGCTATTCTTATATGATCTTTGCCAAGGCTTTTAAAGCTCGAGCAAGTCCTTATTAAAACTCCTCTATCTAAGAAGAAATGCAATGCATAGTCTTCATCTTTATTTAAAAGTTTTATCAAAATGAAGTTTGCATCTGTATCATATACAACTATGTTCGAAAGTTTTCTTAATTCTTTCAAAAGAAATTCTCTTTCGTTTTTTATGTATGTTTTACTATCTACAATGTATTTTTCGTCTGTAAACAAGTACTTGGCTATCGATTCCGCCATCCCATTTACACTCCAAGGCATCATAATAGAATTGATTTTTTCAACTAATTCTATAGAGCTACATCCGTATCCTAATCTCAAGCCGGGTAAAGCAAAAAATTTAGTGGCTGCTCTTATTATACAAATATTATCAAAATTATTCTGTTTAAATAATTCTATGCTGTCATAGTCTACAGGGCAAAACTCAAAAAATGCTTCATCAAGCAACAGAGTTGCACTGTTTTTTCTAACTATATCGTAGATAGAGATTACAATATTTTGATCTATTCTAAGTCCTGTTGGATTGTTGGGATTTCCTAAAATAAGCAAATCATTTGGCTGTATTATGCTAGCTATAGTTTCTACATTGATTTTAAAATTATTATCAAAATTTAATCTGATTATCTCTTTATTGTGAATTCTTGCTCTTTTTTCGTATTCAGAAAACGAAGGTATAAAAACAACAACTCTATTCGCTATCATTGTAAAGCTGTCAATTATTTCAACTGCACCATTTCCTACAATCACATTTTCCATATCGCAATCTAAGTAAGATGCCACATCCTTTTTTAATTTCCTGTATTTAATATCAGGATATTTATTCAGTTTTCCTACACTATCATTTATTTCATCCACTATGTGCGAAGGAATGCCTAAAGGGTTTATATTACTGCTAAAGTCGATTAATTTTCCCTTTGAAAATCCTTGAAATGTTTCAATATCAGCACCATGTTCCATTTTATCACCTACATTGACAATTTAAGAAAATAATACAGTATAAGATGTAGCCCTAAAGTCCTGTATAAAATGTCTATTGTTGATAGGATGTCCTCTTTGGAAATTGCCCTATCATTATCGCCAATTGTTGGTTTCACAACAAGCTCCCCATTGTAAAAATTACTACCGCCTAATTGTATTCCCAATAAGCCTGCAACAGCGCCTTCAGGATATGCACAATTTGGGCTTTTGTGATTTTTTCTATCCCTAAACATTATTTTAATGCCTCTTTTTACATCATATTTCCCAATTGAACTTATACACATTAATATTCCAGTCAGCCTAGCTGGTATAAAATTAAATACATCATCTGTTTTGGCAGGAAAAAATCCTAAATCTCTATATTTTTCATTCTTATACCCGAGCATAGAATCCATTGTATTGACAAACTTGTAAACTATCCCCAAAGGAGCCCCAAACAACATGATGTAAAAAAGCGGAGCCACCACTCCATCAGAAGTATTTTCTGCAACTGTCTCAACAGTAGCTCTTAATATCTCTTGTTCATTTAAATTTATAGTATCTCTTCCAACTATAAACGATAATCTGAACCTTGCTTCTTCTAAGCTCCTATTCAGTGCTTTGTATATTTTTTTCGCTTCATCGCTTAAACATCTGCCAGCAATAGCACTGTAGATCAAATAAATATTGATTAGTCTATAAATTAATGGAAAATTGCTAGTAATCTTGAGAAAGTAATACGGTATGAAAAAACCTATCAATAAATTGAAAACTACTACAACAAATCCGGAAATTTTTAGTCCATTTGAACTGCTTACTTTTCTCCTTATTAGCTTTTCTTCAGAGTTTATCAATTTCCCCATGAGCCTTACAGGGTGCAAAGAATATGGCGGATCTCCAATTAAATAATCCAGTATGACAGCAATAAGTATATCAAGCATTTCTAATCCCCAAAATTTTATAAATATAGTCCAAATCAATATTGTCTCTTAATATCTGAGCCAATCTGTCTATCTCTAAATCTATTTCCTCGGCATCTTGTTTCATTACATTGCACTTCTTATCATATTCTATCAAGCTATCCTCATCTTCAAGTTCGAGATGAGTATATGGTACAACTCCAATCACAGGGATATTGACAAGATCTTCAATCATTTTAAGTCCAGGTTTTAAAAGATCAATATCTCCCCTGAATTTATTTATCAATATGCCTTTAATTCTCTTTCTTTGAAATTCATCTAGAAGCATTACAGTGCCATATATGGATGCAAAAACTCCGCCTTTATCTATATCCGCTACAAGTATAACTGGAGAATTGGTCATTTCAGCAAGACCCATATTTACAAAATCATCCTCGTTTAAATTTATTTCAGCCGGTGAACCAGCTCCTTCAATCACAATTAAGTCGTTTTCTTTTTCTATCTCTTTAAAAACTTCTAATACCATTTTGCGCAAGTTTTTCTTATGCTTAAAGTACTCAGTCGCTTCTAAATCTACTACATCTTCTCCATTTATTACAACTCTTGAGCCGCTATCTGAGTTGGGAATAAGCAATATAGGGTTCATTTTTGGATTTGGATTAACCCTAGCAGCAATCGCTTGAAGATTTTGCGCAGTGCTTATTTTTAAACCATCTTTTGTAATAGTATATTTGTTTGACATATTTTGTGACTTAAATGGATATACTTTGTATCCATCTTGTTTAAATATTCTCAATAAACCTGTACATATTATGCTTTTCCCACTGAAGAAGCAGTTCCTTGTATCATTATACTTGCCACTTTAACACCTGCTTTGTAAAAATTTATTTTTTGTAATTTTTTAACACCAATAAATACCCTTATATATTCATTATATATCTGCAGAATAAAATATGCCACAGTTTTACCAACGGAACTAAAACTATCACTATCGAAAATTCAAATATCATTATATTGTCAATGGGAGTCGATGTGAAATCTAAGACTATTGCCAATTCTGTAATTAGAGGCTTTATAAATTGCTTCTTTTAGTGTAGTAAAAAATACCTCCAAAATAATACAAATGTACTTATCCGATAGTTTAAAACTTAAAATTAATCAAATAAGTACAGTAAATCCATGCTACATTATGAAGATGTTATAAACACTTAATTTTTTATGGTGCAATAAACTTTCTCTCCTATTTCGTATATATCACTATTTAGAGTGTCCACTTGTAATGTTCCATATTTAGAATTTATGAAATAAGTAATGTAAACTCCTTTAAATTGTTTATCATAAATCTGACCCTCAAAGTCTCCTCTTTGTCTATCTATGCTTATGTTCTCAGGCCTTATCATGCGTTTTTCTCCATTCATCTCAATTATGTTTATCCTACCGATAAAATCTGCAACAAATAATGTCTTAGGGTTTTTATACACTTCCTCTGGCTTTCCAATCTGTTCAATTCTACCTTCATTCATTATGACCACTCTGTCAGAAATACTCAACGCTTCCTCTTGATCATGAGTTACAAATATCATTGTAATCCCAAATTTATGCTGGATTTGCTTTATCTCTTCTCTCATTTTTACTCTTAACTTAGCATCTAAATTGGAAAATGGTTCATCCAGAAGTAAAACTTTAGGGTTTAATATCAATGCTCTAGCTAACGCAACCCTTTGCATTTGCCCACCACTTAGTTTATTGATATCAGAATAAGCATGTTCTTTTAAGCCGATTGTGTCTAACATTTCTTCCGCCATTTTCCTAGCTTCTGATTTTTTTATTTTTTTAAATTTTAGACCATAACTTACATTGTCTATTACATTCATATTGGGAAATAATGCATAGTTTTGGAATACAGTTGCAGTTGGCCTTAAATTTGCAGCTACATTTGTTATATCTTTTCCATCTATTATGATATTTCCACCATCAGGTTTTAGAAATCCTCCTATCATTTTTAAAGTTGTCGTTTTTCCGCAACCGCTTGGTCCCAAAATAGTTACAAATTCTCTTTTGTCGATTTCCAACGTAAATTCGTCAACAACCAAATTATCTTTATAACTCTTTTTTAAATCATTAATCTCTATAAACATCGGCTTCACCTCTTCTGAATTTGCCTTTTAATAATGCTGACATTGACAGATTCACGATTATAGTTGTCAAAATTATCATGTTTGCTAAAATACATCCCACTCCCAGATTGCCTTCTTTTATTGCAGAAAAAAGTTGAACTGTAGCAACATCTTTCCCCGGAGAAACTAGAAATATCAAAGCGCCAATTGTAACCATAGTAGAAGAAAAAATATTTATAAAGCTCGTGATAAAAGCTGGTGTTAAGAGTGGCAATACTATATCTTTGAGCAAATGAAAATTACTCGCCCCACAATCTTTTGCCGCATTTTCAATCTCTGGATTTATCTTACTCAATGCTTGAGCCCCCGCTTTTGAACTTATTGGAATTTGTTTAAATATGCAGTTTAATATGACTATTGCACTAGTTCCTATCAATAATAGCGGTGGATTTTTAAAAGCTAAAATATATGCAATTCCAAACAATGTTCCGGGCATCATATATGGCAATGTAGCCACAAAATCTATAAAATTTTTCCCCGGTATCTTATTTCGATTAATGCCGTATGCTAGCAATATTCCTATAACACTTCCAGCAATCCCACTTACAAAAGAATACTGAATGCTTCTTTTAAAGCTGCTCAGTTTTGCAGAATCTATTTTATCGAAATACTTCAATGTAAAACTTACATTTCCACCGTTAAATGATATAAAACTACCTGAAAATATAGTCAAATATTTCACTACGACAACCAGCATGAAAAAATATGTGACTAACTTAATTACATATTTAATTCCATTGGGTAAATTTAGATAGTCTTCCTCTTCCTGCTCTAATAGATTTGTAGCTTGATACGAAAATACCTGATCCTTTGCCATTTGTTTTCTATATATAAGGAAAAATACCAGAGATGGAATTAGCAAATAAATACTCATTGCAGAAGCTAATGGTATATTGCTCACACCAGTAATATTTACATATGCTTCAGTGGCAAGTACATTAAATCCTCCTCCTATTACTATCGGTGTACCAAAATCGGATAGGCTAGTCACAAAGCTAATGAAAAATGCAGATAACATACCATGCTTTGACATTGGAAGTATTATTGATCTCAAAAGGCTTAATTCATCACTCCCTAAATCTCTAGATGCGTGAATTATATTTTTATCGATAGATTCCATAGCCATTATTGTGAATAATGTTGCTCTAGGTATATGTGCAAGAGTCTCCATGATGACAATTCCCATAAATCCGTAAGGATTTATATTTAAGCCCAATAATTTATGTGTTATAAGCCCTCTTTTGCCAAACAATATTATAAATGAGAGTGAATCCACGTATGGAGGTGAAATCATACTTACTAAGAGAATGACCATAATAAATTTCTTAAGATGCCCCTTTGTGAGAGTTACATAGATAGCTATTATTGTAGATATAACAACTGCTATTGTTGCAGAAGAAAAAGCAACAATAAAACTATTATATAGCAGTTTTGTACTTTTAAAAGTAAGGTCTGAATAAGCATCTAAAGTAAATTTTCCATCAACATAAATGCTATTAAATACTACCGCTATTATAGGCCATAAAATAAACAATAAAATTAAAGCGTAAATGATTATAAATATCAAATTGTCTTTTATTTTAGAAAGAAGGGTATCTGAATTAGATACCCTCGCTAAACTTTTGTTCATAATATCCCTCGCCTATTTTGCTATTTTCTCATTCCAAATACCAAGAATATTATCTCTATCTTCTCCCGCTTTAAACATGTCCACGTCAAGCAATTTATTTAAATCAACATCTTTTAAAACTTCAGGAATTTCAATATCTTCTCTTACAGGGATTCGTGGGCAGAATTTTGCTATTGTTTCTTGCCCTGATTTTGAAAGAACCCAATCTACAAATTGCTTTGCAGCATCCATATTTTCGGCCCCTTTAAATATTGCTACGGGTGCAACAGTCCATGGAATTCCATCTTCTGGAAAAACATTTGTTACATTTAGTCCTTCTCCTTTTGCTATTTGCTCGCCGTCCAATGGTGAAATAGCTATTGCGACTTCTCCTGCCAAAGCTTTTTGTGGTGGTTCTCCGCCTCTTTGTGGATAATATGGTATATTTTTATCTAGCTCTTCTAAATATTCCCAAGCTTTTTCTTCTCCCCATTCTTGAATCAAAGATGATATTATGCAATAACTTGTTCCAGAGATATTTGGGTTTGGCATTAAAATTTCATCTTTGTAGATAGGATTTGTCAAATCAGTCCATTTTGTAGGCATTGGAAGATTTTTTTCTTCTATTACATCATTGTTAACTACAAAACCAGTTGTAACTATTGACATTCCAGTCCAATATCCGTCTTTATCTTTGTATTTATCGCTAATATTTTTCGCTTCTTCCGATACATAGCTTTCAAGTAAGTCTTCTTTAGCTGCAGCCATGAACCCATCTGCCCCGCCTCCAAACCAAACATCTGCAACGGGAGTTCCCTTTTGTGCTAGCGCTCTTGACAAAACCTCTCCTGATGATATGTCTAAAAACTCCACTTCTATACCGGTATCATTTTGAAATTGTTTGAAGATGTCTTCCTTGTTTCCTATCGCCGCTACGATTTTTAAAGTTTTTTTCTGATTCGCATTGTCAATACTGCTGCTATTAGTACCATTGCTACAAGAAGCTAAACTTAAAAGCATTAATGATGCAACAAGCATTGATATAAATTTTTTCAATTCCAATTCCCCCTTTTATTCTTTAACCCTAGATATATTAGCATAGAGAAAGTTATAATAAAACTTATATTGATTTTTTCTATTATTGAAAGGTTTTATATTGATTTATTCAATTCATTGTTTGTGTCAAATTATGATATATTTCTACTAGTACAAATTTGGAGGTTATATAATGCTTATAGACTTGCATATACACGAGATGAAATACTCCAATGACAGTCATATTTCTTTAGATGATATACTGACGAAAGCCAAAGAAATGGGGCTTGACGGAGTCTGCATCACAAACCACGACAACAATTTCATAAGAAATGAAGTTAATTTCTATAAAGAAAAATATGGAATTACTGTGATTGCTGGAGCAGAAATACTAACAAGGCAAGGCGATGTATTAGTTTTTGTAGATGAGCCATTGCATATTGAAGATTCTAAAATAGATGCAGATGAATTATTGGATTATGTAAATTATAAAAATGGTGTTGGAATAAGCGCTCATCCATTCAGAAATAACAATAGAGGTTTGGGTAGCTTCATAAGGAATATATCAAATAAACTTTCAGCAATAGAATCTTTCAACGGAAGTACTCTTAGTTATCATAACCTATATGGTTTTGCCATGGCAAAAGAGTTGAACATCCCTTCGACAGGCGGAAGCGATGCCCATGTGTTAGATAATGTGGGAAAGTTTGCGACATATTTTAAAGATAAAATACGAGATGAGATTGATTTTATAGACGCTATAAAATCAAGAGAATTTTTCCCTGCAGTTTATATGGGTAATCATTACGAAATAGTAAATTATCTCTAGTTTCCAAAAAAATCTAGCAATAATCTCCTATCAATGCTAAAATGTATTTGACTATGATTGGATGTTTTATTTTGGAGAAAATCAATGTGGCTCATTTAGTTAAGTCTGAAGATTTAAATCATCATGGTACGCTATTTGCGGGAAGAATGGCTGAATGGTTTGTAGAAGCTTGCTTCATTTGTGCAGCAAAAATCACTAAACGGCCTGAAAATGTAGTTTGCGTTAATATCCATGGACTTACCTTTAATAAGCCAGGCAATAAAGGTGATGTGGTTTATATTCAAACCTATGTATCAAAAATTGGAAGATCTAGCATAACAGTGTATGGAAAAATAACGATAAACGATTCAGATACACTTGTTTCTGATGGTTTTATAACTTTTGTCTTCGTCGATGAAAACGGAAAATCTACACCACATAATATTGTAATGGATGATACCGACGATAAAGAAGAATTAAATGTAAGAGAAAGAGCTAAGCTCTTGAACAAATAAGCACTGCCAACCGGCAGTGTTTATTATATAGTGATTGAAACCTCTTCCCCTTCTTTAGATGTTACTTCTAATAATTTCAAACCTTTATAATGTTTCAAATCTCTTATACTTTTTGATAGAATCTTAAAATCTATGCAATCTAAAACTTCTCGTTGCTCATCTGACATGTGCAGAGAAGTTTTTTTCATTATATAAGGCGTGATATCAAGCCCTAAAATAAGTAGTTTAAAAGGAATTGGCAAGATTATTTTGTTTCCATTTGAATCTTTGATGCGAATTTTCAATTTAAAGCACCTTCTTATTCATCTACTCAACTACTATTTCCACAATGTCCCCATTATCACTTTTTACATCAACAATAGTCCCTTCTAAGCCATTTGAGACTGCGTTTAGAATTTCTTCCAGATCAATTTCTTCTAATCCTTCAACGCCCTCAATTTTAGGTATTTTCTTTATAGCTTTTCCAAGCGAGTTAATGAACTTAACTGGTATGTTTATGTTAACATTATCGCCCTCTCCAGATTTTACTTTAATTTTCAGTTTTTTGTCCTCTTGATTTGTTTGCGAGTAATCTTCTTCTCCCATTCTAAGTGCTTCAATTAGTTCTGTAGCTTTCTCTGCGTCAATCTTGCCTTCTTCTACCATCCTCAAGACTCTTAGAATTTCTTCGTTCATAATAAACATCTCCTTAATTATTTTTTATTAATTTTATAGCTTCTTCTGAGCTTATCTCCCCATTTTCAAGTTTGTCGATAATCTCTTTTGCATCGATGGTTTTTTCTTTAGATGGAGTATAGCCTAATGCTGATACCAAATCTTCAATTTTCGCTCTTACAGTCGGGTATGAGATTTTTAACTCTTTTTCGACATCTTTTATATTTCCTCTGCATTTAATAAATATTTCTGCAAAATTTAATTGTTCTTTGCTTA
>JAHDQA010000088.1 GCA_018434075.1 Tissierellaceae bacterium | reverse complement strand
CTTGTTCTCTCATGTTTAACTCAATCTTTTTAAATGTCATCACCTCATTTTTGTATTCAGAAGTTTATTATACAATATTTTTATATTTTTGGGACATAATCATAAATGGTATAATGAGACATTATCATAAAAGATTCACTCCCCAACATTTATTATAGAACCTATATTTGACAATAATTATTATTAGCATTATAATAGCCCAAAGTACAATCAAAAAATTCAAAGGAGTGATTAATATGAGCAATACTGCTGCGTTTTTTGATATTGATGGAACTATTTTTAGAAAGTCTTTAATGATAGAGCACTTTAGAAAATTAATTGCTTTTGAGATTATAAGCCCTGAAATTTGGTATACCAAGATAGAAAAGGCATATTTAGACTGGGAGAAAAGATATGGCGATTTTGAGGAGTATTTAGAAATACTTGCTGATGTATATGTTGAAGAATTAAAAGGGATAAGAAAAGACTATATGGAATTTATTGCAAAGCATGTAATAGAATTGAATTGGGACATGGTTTATAAATATTCTAGGAGACAAATAGAATGGCATAAAGAAAATGGGCATGACATATTTTTTATCTCCGGAAGTCCGGACTTTTTAGTTTCTGAAATGGCAAAAAAATATGGAGCTACAGAATATAGAGGCTCTGTGTATCTAGTCGATGAAAACAATTGTTTCACTGGCGAACTAATCAAGATGTGGGATTCTGAAAGCAAGGAAAAAGCACTAAATGAGATAATTGACAAATATGATGTGAATTTAACACAGAGCTTTGCTTATGGCGATACTTCTGGCGACTTTTCAATGTTGAAATTAGTTGGCAATCCGATAGCAATAAATCCAAACCTTGAATTACTAAATATGATAAAAAATGACGACTCCTTGTCAAAGAAAATTCAAATAATAGTAGAAAGGAAAAATGTAATATATAAACTAAATTCGGATGTTGAACTCATTTAGCGCTATTTATTTTATTCAATTCATCGATGAATTCAGATTGTTTTACAAATGTTGAGTCTAAGACATTGTAACATGTGAGTGTAAGTTCTTCTTTTGCTCTAGTCATGCCCACATAGAACAATCTGCGTTCCTCTTCAAAGTCGAATATATTTCCTCCATTTTTTAAATCCAAACTAGAAGAACTAGGAAACTGGCCATTAATTAGATCGATCATTATTACTTTATCGAATTCTAAGCCTTTAGCTCCATGAATTGTGGATAGCAATAAATTGCTTTTTTCCTTAGAGGAATCTTTTATGATTTTTTCTAGGTTTGTCAATTTGGAGCGAAACTCATCAACTGATTTTACATCTTCTGCTATTAATTTCAAATAAAAAATCATTTGCATAATTGTTTCGTACGTGTAGCCAAGCCTATTGGAATTTTCTTTTATGTAGTCATGGTAATTTAGGTTAAAGACTATATAGTCAATTGCGTCTTTTATGTTTAAATTGCTTATTTTCTTAAAATCAAGCTCTAATTCTCTAATTCTGGTTTTGTAAAATTCACTTAAACCAGGATAAGATAACAAATTAGAAAACACACTTCTACTACTTGGGTGTGTATAAGCCCAAGCAACCATTTTTTTTGAAATATATCCCTTCTTTTTGTAATAAATCTTTGAATACAATTGCACATCTGTTGGTTTACGAGAAAATTCTATAAAGTTAAATATGTCTTTTAGCAACCAGTGATTAAAAAACTTCAATTTAAAATCCCTCATGTAGAATTTGTAATTTTTTTTAGTCAAAAAGTAGATTAATCCAATTGAAGATAAATTATTTCTGTAAAGGACTGCCATTGATTTATCTAAATTATTATTTATTTCATCAATAATAAACCCATATTGATCTAAGATAGATTTAAATTTTAATATTTTTACAGGTGATTTATAAGGATTTCTTGTAAAAATATCTTTATCATATCTATTTATATTATTTGATATGAATGAATAACTTGCATTTACTATATTTTTTGACGAACGATAATTCTCTTTCAGGTAGTAAACTTTTCCATTTGGGTACATTTTATTAAATTCTAGCAATTGCTTTGGATAAGCGCCTCGAAAACCATATATTGATTGATCATCATCCGCTACAATAAATATATTGTTAGATGGACTTGAAATTAGGTTGATGATTTTGAACTGAATAATTGAAGTGTCTTGTCCTTCATCGACTTGTATAAAGTCATATTTATTTTTATAATAATTTAAGATTTTCTTGTCATTGGATAGGATTTCATACGCCATTGATAACATATCGTCAAAATCAATATAATTATTGTCTTTCTTGTACTTTTCGTATAAATAAAATATATCAATGAAATTTTCTACATCAATTTTTTTGTTTTTTATAAATTCTTCAGGCGTAATACACATATTTTTAATATATCCTGCATATGAAAAGAAATTTTCAAGTTTTTCTTCTGTTATCATATTTTTATTTATATTTAGATATATACTTGATATTAAAGTATATTTATTTATTTTTGTAGCCTCATTTTCTATTAAGAAGTAATTTTTATTAGCTTTCTTTGAATAAGCTCGAATGACTTCATAACAAAAAGCATGAATGGTCATAAAAGGTGGAACCATTGAATCTTCATGAAATAATTGCTGATATCTCATTTTCATATCAAGAGCAGATGCTTTGCTGAATGTGATTGATAGTATTTTATTAGGGCGAATTTTATTTATGTTAACTAAATTATATATACGATGAATTAAAACTGTAGTCTTTCCTGAACCTGGCACTGCTAAGATCAGAGCTGGACCATATAAATGGGAGACTGCAGACTTTTGTTCTTCACTTAATTGCATTTTATCCTCCTTATCAGGTAATATTATATCTCTGTTTTTAATTATACTCTTTATTCATTTGTAATAATATACTATAATAATAGTAAGTCAAGAGGTGAAAGATGAAAAAATTATTTCATAGATTTGATGACTATTTTATAGACATATTCAATAAGAGAATTAAAAATGGTTGGCTTGACAGAATAATGTATTTTATAACAAATTTTGGTGGAGCAATATTTAATACGATTATATCATGCATATTGATATTGTTCGGAAGTGGGAAGATAAGATATTTGGGAATTGAACTACTTGTGGCGCTTATGTTCAGTCAATTTCTTGTACAAATTTTAAAAAGAACACTTGGCAGGCAGAGACCGTATAAAGTATTAAATGATTTAAATACTTTCGGAATAGAAATGAAAGATTATTCATTCCCGTCAGGGCATACTACGGCTAGTTTTTGTGTGGCCGTAGTTATTTCAATAAACTATCCACAGATGTTGCCTTTTACCGTATTGTTTGCCGTTTTGATTGGCATAAGCAGAATTTATCTGGGAGTTCATTTCCCATCAGATGTATTAGCGGGTGTCATTTTGGGAATAACCTCTACATTTATAGTTCACTATTATTTCCAATGGGCAGTGCATATGTTAAATAACTTATTTACAGTATTCAAATTATAAAATTGAGGGGGATTATTATGAACATGATGAATTTTTTAAAGACTCGAAAATCAACAAGAGAATTTAAAGATAAACCGCTTACAGAAAGCGATTATAAGAAAATTGAAGATATTATAGCGGATATTAATTTTAAGGCGCAACAACATTTAATTAAGATGAAATTATATGAGTATGGTAAAAATATTTATAAAAATTTAAAAGGCGTAGCTGGCTATTCAGGAGTTATGATAGAAAGCCCTCATTATATAGCGCTAGAAAATGAAACAAGCAAGCGAGAATCTGTGATATACAGCGGGTATTTCATGGAAAAAGTCATAACAGAATTAAATAATTTAGGGATTGGAACATGTTGGATCAGTTTAAGCAATGTAGATTCTGAATTAAAAGAACAAGTTTTTGGCGAAGACTCAAGCAAGGTTAATTACTTATTAGCAATAGGGTACCCAAAACCTAAGAGCCCATTTGCACAAGAACCTTTTAGTGAAAGAATTGGCGTAGAAGAAATGGTTTATATAAATAACCTTGATAAAAATGCAAGTATTAGTGAACTCGAAAATCGAGGATTAGGAGACTTGTTTTTCTATGTTAGATTTGCACCATCTACTTTAAACAAACAACCATGGAGATTTATACTGCATGATGACTACGTTGAATTATTATTGGTTGACGATGGCGATATTAACTATATTGATGCAGGGATCATCATGTATTATTTCGAAGAATTAGCTAAAATCCAAGGGATAAACAACAAGTGGGAGCTAGTGTTAGAAAAAACTGAGCATAAAAACGAAAAATATATTCTAATAGGGAGATATAAGATATAATTAAATATCTCAATTTATATTTATAAAGGAATGGAAAATGGAAGTTAAAGCAAAAAATTATTTTTTATTAGCAGAAAATTCATATCTAGATGGCGATAAAGAGAAAGCTATTGCTTTCTACAACAAAGCATTAGAATTTATTTCAGATGATAGTGAAAAAGCTATTGCATTCTTTAATATAGGTGCCATATACAATGAAATGGGATTGATATCTGAATCAATATTAGCTTTGGAAAAAGCTATAAGCATCAATCCATATTATACAGATGCACTCAAGTATTTAGGTATTATATATGAGGAAATAGGAGATTATAAAAAAGCACTGGATAATTATGAAAAAGTGCTTTTTTATAATAAATCTGATGTAGACGCTATGTATAATCATGCAAGATTGTTGGATTTACTTGGAGATGAGGAGCTAGCACTAAGTGAATATCTTAAAATATTGGAGTTAGAACAAGACAATGTATATGTTTTGAATAATATTGGTTCTATTTATGAAGGACGAAAAGATTATGAGAAGAGTCTTTATTACCTCAATAGAAGTTTAGAAGCTTCTAATGAGTATTATTTATCACATTTCAATATAGCAGTGGTATATAAAGAAATGAATGAAATTGATTTAGCAATTGAACATTATATGACTGCAAAACGACTAAATCCTAACTATGATAAAACGTATTTAAACTTGTCAGAGATTTACATTGAAGCAAGAAAATACGAAGATGCAATCGCCATACTTTCTGAAGGGATCATATTCAACCCAAATGCTTCAGATTTGTATTATAACAGAGCATGCTGTCATGCTATATCAAAAGAATATGAGAAAGCAATTAGCGATTTATATGTAGCAATTGAGATGGATAAAGGCTTATATTATTGGATAATATCTGACAGCGATTTTGAATTGATGAGAAAAACTGATATTTACAAGAAATTTATTAGTGAAATAAACAGTACAAAGAAAGGATATTAAGATGATTATAATTAAGACACAAGAAGAAATCTTGAAGATGAAAAAAGCAGGTGAAATTTTAGCGGATGTCCATAGGAAACTAGCTACAATGATTAAACCAGGAATCTCTACTTTGGAATTAGACCGTTTTGTAGATGAATATTTACTAAGCATAGGAGCATATCCAGAACAAAAAGGATATAGAGGGTTTCCTTATGCTATATGCGCATCGGTGAACGATGAGATTTGCCATGGATTTCCAAGGAAAGAACCATTAAAAGAGGGAGATATTGTTACTATAGATATGGTTGTGAATTACGAAGGATATTTAGCTGATTCCGCATGGTCCTATCCTGTTGGAGAAATATCAGAGAATGCCAAAAATCTTTTAGAAGTCACTAAAAAAGCATTGTATTTAGGAATTGAACAAGCTATTGTTGGCAATAGATTAGGAGATATCGGATATGCGATTCAAAGTTTTGTTGAATCAAACGGATACTCAGTTGTAAGAGACTTTGTGGGTCATGGAATTGGGAAAGAGATGCATGAAGACCCTCAAGTACCCCATTATGGAAAGCCAAATAGAGGAATTAGATTGACAGAAGGAATGGTAATAACGATTGAGCCGATGGTAAATGAGGGTGTATATTCGATGAAAATAGATGACAATGAATGGACAGCTAGAACTCTTGATGGCAAATTGTCGGCTCAATACGAACATACTATTGCAATTACTAAAGATGGACCGATGATTTTAACAAATCAAGATTTATAAAATTTAAGCTCCAGGAATTATTCAATAGCCAGGAGCTTAAACTTTCATATCAACCGCTATGGAGGGAAGAATGGCAAAAGATATAAATTTAACTGAAGGAAATATCATCAAAACTCTTACAAAATTAGCAATTCCAATAATGGGAACTTCATTTATACAGATGGCGTATAATCTAACCGATGTTATGTGGCTAGGGAGACTCAGCACTAAAGCAGTTGCTGCAGCAGGCACTGCAGGTTTTTTTATGTGGCTTGCCAATTCACTAGTTTTAATCACGCAAGTTGGATTAGGAGTAAATGTAGCTCAAAATATTGGAAAAGGCGATATAAAAAAGGCAAAAGATTACACAAATACTGGATTTCAAACCGGTATCATCATAGCGGTGATATATGCTGCTATTTTAGTGATATTTAATAAAGAACTTATTTCATTCTTTAATTTAAAAGAACTAGATGTAATACATATGAGTGAATCATATTTAAGGATAATTGGTTCGGGCATAATTTTCCACTTATTAAATCCAATATTTTCAGTATCTCTTAATAGTTCTGGAAATAGCGTCACTCCATTTAGAACTAATGCTATTGGTCTTTTATTTAACATTATAATAGATCCAGCGCTAATCTTCGGATTGGGTCCATTTCCTAAGATGGGAATTCAAGGAGCTGCGATAGCGACAATACTATCTCAGCTTATTGTCACAATAGGCTTTGTCATAGCAGGCAAGAGAAATGACCTTATTTATTCACATGTAAAGGTATTTAAAAAACTTGATATTACAAAATCAATAACTATAATTAAGCTTGGTTTGCCACCAGCAGTCCAAAATACAGTTCATGCTTTTGTAAGCATGATAATTACAAGAATTATAGCAAAATTTGGCGCTTTGCCAATTGCAGTAATGACAGTTGGGTCACAGATTGAGTCGTTATCATGGACAACATCAGACGGATTTTCTGCTGCGCTGTCAGCATTTGTTGGACAAAACTTTGGGGCTAAGAAGTATAATAGAGTAAAGGAAGGATATCATAAAGGAATTAAAGTTCTAACGGGATTTGGTTTGGCTGTTTCTTTATTATTTATATTATTTCCTGAGCCGATTTTTAGCATTTTTACTCCTGAGGATCCATTGGCAATAAAAGCAGGTGGTGCCTATTTGAGAATTTTAGGATTGTCTCAAGCATTCATGAGTCTTGAAATTGGTACAGCTGGGTCTTTTAATGGTTTAGGAAAGACTTTGCCTCCGACAGTTGTTGGGACAACATTAAATATTCTAAGAATCCCAGCTGCAATCATTTTATCAGGCACATCGTTAGGAGTTGAAGGGGTTTGGTGGACAATAAGCATGTCAAGTGTTTTAAAGGGTATTATTTTATATATAATGATTACAATGGAATTTAGAAAAGACATATATTATACTACTCTGCGCTGAGCCACAACATCTGCGCCAGTACCTAATATATTTTTAATTATGACTGTACCTTTTTCTATAGGGGCTTGGACTTTTGTGTTTTCTATCGTTTGAATTACATCAGCAATTAGATTGCAAGGGATTTCAGTAGTAGTCCTAACAGGGATTTTTGACATTTTTCCATTAGTCAATATTGCCCTTGCGGTCACAATTTTTGATTCTTCGCTGGAATTTAATTTTGCATAGGAAAGACCTTTTGAACATTTATAACCATTGTATGTTATGCGGTTGCCGTCTTTAATAATTTCAATACTGCAATTATTTTTACAACCATTGCAATTGAATAAATCATTCATAATAAACACCTCGATTATAATTATAGCATAACCATAGTCTTATTCAATAATATCAATTAGGGGGAAAGAGATGCTAAAAAATAGTGATATACTCATCAGGCTTATTTTGGCAGCCTTTATTGGAGGACTTATTGGTATAGAGAGGGAAGCTAGCAATAGACCAGCTGGATTTAGAACTCACATATTGGTAAGCGTAGGTTCTACTTTGATGATGCTAGTTTCGACTAATGGGGCTACTAATGGTGGAGATTCGACAAGGATAGCAGCTCAAGTTGTTAGTGGGATTGGCTTTTTAGGTGCAGGTACAATCCTTAGAAATGGCAATACAATTAAGGGACTAACAACTGCAGCAAGTTTATGGGTGTGTGCAGGAATAGGGTTGGCAATAGGTCAAGGCTTTTACTTTGCAGGCATAATAACAACACTAATTGCTTTTTTGTCTTTAATGTATTTGGGGAAATTGGAGAAAACAATATTATCAGATGTATATAATCAACTCACAATTGTAGGTAGAGAAAGAAATGGCTTGATTGGAGATATTGGGACTATACTGGGGAGAAACAATATAACGATTAAAAATATAGATATAAGAGAGATTAAAAAATTGGAATCAGGTGATAGTATAATAGAAATAAATCTATCTATAAAAAGACCTGTCGGATCAGACGACTATGAGTTCATACAGATGCTGAGTTTAATAGAAGGTATTGATTCTGTGGAAATAGATGGCATAAAATAAACGCTAAAAATTGACAAGAGAATAATTTGATATGGAGGTAATAGTTTTGCATCAATATAAAGGAAAGTTAATTATTCATACAGGCTCTATGTTTTCAGGGAAGACATCGTCATTGGAAAAAGATATTAAGAGATTTAATATTGCAGGGTACAAAACAATTGCATTTAAGCCGGCAGTTGATACTAGATTTAAGAGCTCCGATATTATATCTCATGATGAGATGAGCATTGAAGCAATTTTAGTTGAGAATATAGAGAGCATAAAAAAATATTGCGAGATAAGTAACCCTGAAGTTATAGCAATAGATGAAATCCAGTTTTTAGACGGGGATATAAAAGATATAATAAATACAATAACCGAATTTTTGTCCAGAGACATAACAGTTATCGTAGCAGGACTTGATGTTGACTTTGAGGGCAGACCTTTTGAAATAGTCAAGGAATTGATGCCACTCGCAGATTATTTGACAAAACATCATGCTGTTTGCGTGAAATGTGGTAGCGATGCATGGATTAGCCATAGAAAGACCAAGGATAAAGAGAGAGTTGTCATAGGAGCATCAAGAGAATATGAACCACTGTGCAGGAGCTGTTACTTAAAAGAGAAAAATGAAGAAGATGCTATCATAAATAAAAATCAAGTTTCATTATTTAAAAAGGGTTGATAAATCAACCCTTTTTAAAAACTCAATCCTTCTTTATGCAATCCAATGCTGAGAACTATTCCAACACACACTAGATTTATTAGTTGAAAAGTGCCTCCATAACTCATAAATGGAAGTGGAATGCCTGTTATTGGCATAAGTCCAATAGTCATACCTATATTTTGAAATATATGAAAAAACATCAATGATGCTATTCCTGTCACTACTAATGAGGCAAAAGTATCGGATGTATTTCGAGCTATTTTTATCATTCTCATCAATAGTATAAAATAGAGCACTAATAATATTGCTCCTCCGATAAAACCAAGCTCTTCCACCAGTACAGCAAAAATAAAATCAGTTTGTTTTTCAGGCAGATAGTTTAATTGAGTCTGAGTGCCATTGAATAAGCCTCTGCCAAATATTTTTCCACTGCCTATGGCAATTTTGCTTTGAAGTGCTTGATAACCAGTATTGGAAGCATCTCTTCCAGGATTCATGAAGTTTAAAATTCTTTCTTTTTGGTAATAGTCCATTTGCAACCAAACAATAGGTAGACTCAATATCCCTGCACCTAATGCTGCTAAGTAGTATTTAATCCTTAGACCAGCTACGAACAACATCACAGCAGTAAAGAAAACAAATACAATAGCTGTGCCTAAATCAGGCTGTTGTAAAATAAGAGCAATTGGTATTATCGCAAAAACAAGGATTTTTGCTAGTACTTTTGGAGAATTTATCTCCTCTTTATTTTTGTCAATTATTCTAGCTAAAAAGATTATAACTCCTAATTTCGCAAATTCTGCAGGTTGAAATCCAAATGACCCGATATAAAGCCAAGATCTCGAACCCCATTGCTCGTCGCCTACCCCTACAATTAAAACTGCAGCTAATAAACCAATTGACAAAACATAAATCGGGATATATAGTTTTTCTAACAGCTCATAGTCAAAGAATACAAGAACTAATATCGCAATCAACCCGATAATTGTCGAAGCAATTTGAGTTTTTACATATCTAGTGCTGTCTAAACTCAAAGTAGCTGAATATATAATAACTATGCCATAGATACACAATAGAATAGTTGTAATTAACAACAAGAAGTCAAATTTCTTAAATGATTTTTTGTTTAAATTTATAAGCATCAAATCTACCCCTTTTCCATTGATATTATAACACATTTAATTTATATCTGATAGTATGATTTAAGGGTACAAAATTTCTAATAGGTGATAATATGAAGGTTGAATTAATAATCGAAAAATCATTAGAAATCGGTTTAGACTTAATTGGCCTTACTGATGCATCAATTTTAAATAGAATAGAAGAAAAAATTAGTAACAGATTTGAAGAAAATTTAGCAACAGAATTTGAGAATAGCGACATATCAAAGAGAGTAAACCCTAGAGAAATAATGAAAAGCGTTAATAGTATAATAGTGGTAGGATTGCCTTACTTTTATGAAAGTTATAACAATAATAATAGACTCTATGGGAAATTAGCTAGGTCATCTTGGGGGATAGACTATCATATAGTAATTAAAAATTATTTAAATAAACTAGCAGATAAATTATTACAATATGAAAAATTTGAATACTCTATTCTGGCCGACACTTCACCTTTAGTAGATAGAGAAATTGCCTATAAAGCTGGGATAGGATACTATGGGAAAAATACAAGTATAATAAACGACAAATATGGATCTTTTATTTTCATTGGATACTTACTTACAGATTTACGCCTTGATAAATACAGTGTTCCAATAGAATCACAATGCGGGGAATGCGATATTTGTTTGAGAAGCTGCCCTGGTAAAGCTATAGAAGAGCCTTACAAACTCAATCCTAAAAAATGTATTTCGTATCTCACTCAAACAAAACATTATTTAAACGAAGAAGAAAGCAAAAAAATGGGTATAAACATTTATGGATGCGATATATGCCAAATTGTCTGCCCTAAAAATGAAAATATAAAAGAGTCCCATTTTGACGAATTTAAACCATATAAAACGAATGGAATTGTTGATATTAAAGAGATTATATGCATGAGTAAGAGAGAGTTTGAAAATAAATATGGGGATATGTCAGGCGCTTGGAGAGGCAAAAATGTTTTAACGAGAAATGCAATTATTGCATTAGAAAATATAGGATATATTGACAATGAGATAAAAAAAGCTCTAGAGAATAATAGCTCTGAATTTTTGAAGCCATACATTGTTAGGTATTTATCTAAATTTTGATTAAAATAGATTATTAATATGGTATAATTCTATTGTAAATTATAAATATTGGAGGGATATAAGTGTCAAATGTACATGAGTTGAACTTTTTAAAAGAAAAAATTCAAGAATTAAAGGATCAAGGAGTATATAGAAAACTACCTGTTTTAGATTCCCCTACGGGTCCTGAGGTCATTTTAAATGGAAAGAAAGTCATTAATCTATCCTCTAATAACTACCTTGGGTTTGCAAATCATGAAAGGCTTAGAAAGGCAGCAATAAAAGCTGTAGAAGAGTACGGAGCTGGTTCTGGAGCTGTAAGAACTATAATTGGAAATATGAAGATACATGAGGATCTAGAAAAAATTCTCTCTGAATTCAAGAGAGAAGAGGCAGTATTTGTTTATCAATCTGGTTTTAATTGCAATGCAGGAACAATACAAGCTATTACTGAAGAGGGAGATATAATAATTTCAGATGAGTTGAACCATGCTTCAATTATTGATGGTTCTAGATTATCTAAAGCTGATAGAGCAATTTACAAGCATTCTGATATGGATAGCTTAGAAAAAGTACTAAAAGAGAGCAGAAAAAAATACAAAAATATTCTTGTCATAACCGATGGAGTATTTAGCATGGATGGAGATATAGCTAAATTACCAGAAATAGTAGAATTAGCTGAAAGATATGATGCAATGACTTATGTTGACGATGCGCATGGTTCAGGTGTACTAGGAGAGAGTGGAAGAGGCACAGTAGATCATTTTAAACTACACAATAGAGTTGATTTCTCAATTGGAACTTTATCCAAAGCAATAGGCTCTGTTGGAGGATATGTAGCAGGTTCTCAGACCATGTATGAATGGTTGAGCCATAGAGCAAGACCAGCACTTTTTTCAACTTCCTTGCCTCCTGCAGCTGTTGGCGCATCAATTGAAGCGATTAAAATGTTAATGGAATCAACTGAATATACAGACAAACTTTGGGATAATGCAAGATATTTCAAGGCGAAAATGAGCCAATCTGGATTTGACATAGGAAATAGTGAAACACCAATTACACCTGTTATTATTGGTGAAGAAGGAAAAACTATGGAATTTTCCAGAAAGTTGCTTGAAAACGGTGTATTTGTTTCTGGAATAGTATTCCCAACTGTTCCAAAGAATACAGGCAGAGTAAGATGCATGGTTACAGCAGCTCATTCAAAAGAACAACTCGATATAGCAGTTGAGGTATTTAATAAAGTTGGCCGAGAAATGGGTCTTATATAATATGAATTAAGGGAAGACTAGTCTTCCCTTAATTTTAAATTTAGGTGATATTATGATTGTTGGGTGCTGTGAAATAGAATTGTATATATATGAATCATATTCATTAAAAAACAAGAGAATGGTAATAAAAAGCATAATAGAAAGAATGAAACGTAGATATAATATTTCTATATCTGAGGTTGGAGACAATGATATATGGAACAAATCATTTGTAGCATTTTGCACCGTGTCAAACAACTTAGTACACGTTGATAAAATTATCCAAGAATGTCTTGATTTTTTGGAATTAGATGATAGGATAGAGATACTAAATAGTGTAACGAATTATTATTAACAGGAGTACTTGATATAAATGAAAAAGAAATTAACAAAAAAAGAAGCTTTAGATGTGCTAGACATATTGGAGAAAATATATCCACAAGCGAAAGCTCAACTGAATTTTAGTAATGAATTTGAACTTTTAATTGCTACAATACTATCAGCACAATGTACCGATGTTAGAGTGAATAAAGTAACAGATAGATTATTTACAGAATTTAAAACCCCTAAAGATTACATAAATTTAGGAGAAGAAAAGCTAGCAGAGATAATAAAAAGCTGTGGAATTGCTAATAATAAATCTAAAAACATTGTAAATGCATGTATCATGCTAGAGGAGAAATACGGAGGGAAAGTTCCAGACAGTTTTGATGAATTAATTAAGTTGCCTGGGGTTGGAAGAAAAACAGCTAATGTGGTTTTGAGCAATGCTTTTAACATTCCTGCCATTGCTGTTGACACGCATGTTTTTAGAGTTTCAAATAGAATTGGGTTAGCTAATAGTTCAACTGTAGAGGGTACTGAAAAAGATCTAATGGAGATAATTCCAAAAGAAAAGTGGAGCAAAGCTCATCATCTTCTCATATTTCATGGTAGAAATACATGTAAAGCTAGGAACCCTTCATGCAATGAATGCCCTATAAATAGTAAATGTTTATATCACAGAAAAAATATGCTGAATTTTAGAAAATAAAGGGGAATGATTTATGAGAAGAAGCACAAAAGTTGCTTTGACATTTGCTTTGACAATAATATTATTAGGGGTATTATCGTATTTTTATATTAATAATAAGCTAAATAGTGTGTATTTTTACGAAGGAATATATGTAGATGGCATTGAACTATCAGGTTACTCAAGGGATGAGGCTATAAATTTATTAAAAGATAAAAAGCAAAAAGAAATTGAAGCAAAGAAAATGAAAATTCTATCAGATAGAAATAAGGAATTTGAATTCACATTGTCATTGAAAGATTTGGGATATGATTATAATTATGGAAAAGCAGTTGAAGAAGCCCATAATGTCGGTAGAGAAGGCAACTTTATTGAGCGATACAGATTCATTAGAAATCTTTTAAAAGACCCACTAAACATTGAATTAGTGTACTATTATGATCCAAATTCTATCGATAAATATGTTGATGAGATAAGCAAAACTTTATATGAAGAATCAAAAGATGCTACTCTAAAATTTGATGGAACAAGATTTCATATAACTGATGAAGTAGTTGGGTATGAAGTTAATAAGGGAAAATTAAAATCAATGATAGAGTCAAATATTGATCAATTAAATGACATATATGTGCCTTATGATGAGATAAAACCTAAGACCACTGCAAAATTATATAATAAGGTCAACGGCCTACTCGCTCATTTTTCAACTAGTTTTAAATCCAGCGCGAGTGGGAGGATAAACAACATAAGGCTATCGGCAAATTCTTTCAAAGGGCTAATTGTTTTACCTGGGGAAGTGGTTTCATATAATGAAACTACAGGACCGAGAAGTTCGAAAAACGGTTATGAAGATGCCCCTGTAATAGTAAATGGAGAATTGACACCCGGAATAGGTGGAGGAGTTTGTCAAACCTCTACGACTTTATACAATGCGCTACTATTAGCAGATTTAGAAATATTGGAGCGCCATCCTCACTCAATTCCACCTGCATATGTTCCAAAAGGGACTGATGCGGCAGTTGCGGGAACCTATTATGATTTGGTTTTTAAAAATAATTTTGATTTTCCTATTTACATTGATACAAAAATAATTGATAAGACCGTTCATTTTTATATCTACGGCGATGCCGCAAACAGGGATTATAAAATAAAAATCGGAACAAAATTATTGGAGACAATACCTTATAAGACTATAGAAAAGCTTAAGCCAAATCTTGAGCCTGGGACAAAGGAATTAATACAAGAAGGTAGAAATGGATATAAAGTGTCAACTTACAAATACAAGATAGTCAATGGAAATATTGTTGAAACAGTTAAGATATCCTCAGATTATTATAAAGAGAAAGATTATATTTATGAGGTAGGGCCAGAAAAAGAAGAAACACAAGCCATTGATCAAAATTTATCAGGGAACGGAGAATAAGGATTGATAATAATTAAATAATTTGTTATCATATATATGACAATTTAATAAAATTTAGGTATCTTTTAGATTTAAAAGGGAAAATGGTGTAAATCCATTACAGCCCCCGCTACTGTGAATGCTGACGAAATCAACATTATGCCACTGGGAAACTGGGAAGGCGTTGAAAGTAGAATGAAGCATAAGTCAGGATATCTGCCTAAATTTAAAGCCTCGGAGGGAGGGATGTGTATAAGTTTTTTTGTGCTTACCTCCATGGTAAGCTTTTTTGTTTTATTAATTACATCAAGGAGGGTATATGAATGAAAAAGAGAACTTTGTATTTGTTGTTAGCATTATTATTAATAGTAGGTTCGATATCAGGCTGTAGCAGTAATAAAAGCCCAGTTGAGCAAAATCCTGAAGAAGTAACAGAGAGCATAGAGATAACCGATGACTTTGGGAAAGTCATCACACTCGAAAAACCAGCAGAGAAGATCGTTTCTTTAGCACCTAGTCACACAGAAATACTATTCGCAATTGGAGCTGGAGAAAAAGTTGTTGGGGTAACTACAGCAGATGATTATCCTGAAGAAGTTAAATCAATTGAAAAAGTAGGCGGCTTTGATGGATGGAATCTTGAAATGATATTGGCTCTTGAGCCTGATTTAGTTTTAAACTATGGGCAAGGGAATGAAGAAGATAATAAAAGACTTGAAGAAGCAGGTATTGTAGTAGCTAGTTTTATGCCAGAAACTATTGAAGAAGTGTTTACTACAATAGAAAAAATCGGCGTACTTACAGGGTGCAGTGAAAAAGCAAACGAGGTAGTAGCAGATATGAAATCTGAAAGAGATGAAATAGTTGCAAAAGTTAAAGATTTAGGAACTAAGAGGGTTTTCTATGAAGTATATAACGATCCTTTGATGACAGCAGGGCCAGGTTCTTTCATAGATGAACTCATAAATCTAGCTGGCGGAGAGAACATTGCAAAAGATGCCGATAGCCCATATCCACAATACGATGTTGAAAAATTGATAGAAAAGAACCCAGAAGTATATTTAATTCCAAATGATTCCACTACAACATTGGAAACATTAAAAGCAAGACCTGGGTTTGAGAATATTGACGCAATCAAGAATTCACAAGTGTATTTCTTGGATGCTAACATAGTTTCAAGGCCAGGACCAAGGATTATTCAAGGATTAACTGAAATCGCTAAAGCAATTCATCCAGAAATAAATTAAAGTTGGGATAGAAATGGAACATAATTATAGGAAAAAGTCAAAACTTAGCATTATAATTGGCTTAATGGTGCTACTTGCTATAATTGTAGCTGTCGTGTCGGCAATCGGCAGCGCAAATATAAAAGCATCAGATGTGTACAGAATAATTCTTTCAAAAATTCCTATTATAAATAAATATGTAAATATAGAAAATATAACCGATGCTCAATTTGCAATAATCTGGAACGTAAGATTGCCAAGGGTAATTTTAGGAATATTGGTTGGCTCTAGTCTGTCAGTTGCTGGAGTATCGTTCCAAGGACTATTAAAAAACCCTATGTCAGACCCCTATATACTAGGGGTCTCATCTGGGGCTGCATTGGGAGCTACTATAGCTATCATAAACCATCTTGAATATGTTAAATATGGATTTTCAAGCATTACTTTTGCCGCATTCATTGGAGCTATTATATCTGTATTTATTGTGTACAATATAGGCAGAATAAACAATAAATTGTCAACAAATACTTTGCTTCTGGCAGGGGTTGCAGTAGGGCAGTTTTTTACTGCTATTATGTCATTTTTAATGGTTGTTAATTCTAATGATATGTCGAAGATAATATATTGGACGATGGGTAGTTTATCTGGAAAGGGATGGAATCCAGTAAAAAGCCTATCTATACCAATATTGTTGACTATAGTTGTGCTAATTTATTATTCAAAAGAGCTCAATATATTACTCACAGGAGACGAAACTGCAAAGAGCATGGGTGTGAATGTAGAGAGAACAAAGAGGATAATTCTAGTCCTTGGAACATTGCTCACTTCATTAGTTGTTTCTGTAAGTGGAATAATTGGATTTGTTGGGTTGATAATTCCACATATAGCCAGAATAATATTTGGACCGGACCATAAAATTTTGCTTCCTTGTTCTGCCATTGTTGGAGCTATATTTATGATAATTACAGATGCTATTTCAAGAACATTGATTTCTCCAGTAGAAATTCCTGTAGGTATAATTACTGCGATGTTTGGTGGACCGTTTTTCATATATTTATTGAGAAGTAAAAAGAAAATGATGTGAGGAAATACATATGAATATTATTAATTTAAACAATGTAGAGTTTGGATATGGGAAATTAAAAGTATTGAAAAACATAGATTTGACCGTTGAAGAAGGTCAATTTCTTAGCATTATTGGACCAAATGGAGCAGGAAAATCAACATTATTAAAGTTAATCAACAATATTTATGAAAACTATGATGGGGAAATTTCCATTTATGGCAGAGACGTGAGAAGTTATAAAAGAAAGGAATTAGCAAGAATTGTATCTTTTGTACCACAGGATACTTTTTTAGACTTTGAATTTAGCATCGAAGAGCTTGTGTTCATGGGAAGATACCCTTTTCAAAAACGGTTTCAAAACGATCAAAAATATGATTATGACATTTCTTACAGGGCGATGGCATTAACTAACACTTTAGAGATAAAAGATAGACTTGTAACACAGATATCTGGCGGAGAAAGACAAAGAGCTTTAATAGCTAAAGCATTAGCTCAAGATCCTAAGATAATATTATTAGATGAGCCTACTTCACATCTAGATATCAACCATCAGATTGAAGTATTGGAGTTATTAAAAGAATTAAATAAAAAACAAAATTTAACAATAATTTCAGTCCTGCATGACTTGAATTTAGCTAGTAGATATTCTGACAAACTAGTATTGCTAAAAGACGGTCAAATATTAAAATCAGGGAATGTAGGAGAAGTGTTGACGGCTTCCAATATAGAAAATGCATACAATATGAGAGCGATAGTGGAGTTGAATAAATTTACAAATTCTTTGTTTATAACTCCTATTGAACCGAAGAAAAGAGATAAAAATGCTTCTTTGCCCAGCATACATTTAATAGCAGGTGGTGGCAGTGGGCAAATAATAATGTCAAGGCTTTTGAAGGAAGGAATAGACCTAAGTGTTGGAGTTTTAAATGTAGGGGATAGCGACTGGCAATTAGCAAAGAGTCTAAAAATTGAAATGGTTGAGGAAAAGCCATTTTCAGCAATTAAAGAGGAAACAAGCAATAGAAACCTAAATTTAATGAAAACTAAAGACATAGTTGTCATCGCACAAGTTCCGATTGGGCATGGAAATCTTTTAAACTTGGAGATGGCACTTACAGCTATAAATGAGGGGAAAAAAGTTGTTTATTTAAATGAAGATTCAGAGAAAAATATAGATTATACTAATGGAACTGCAACAAAAATAATGAACGATCTAATTTCAAAAGGTATGATAGTTTTTAATTCAATTGACAAGTTAATGGATTATATTGAAAATTATAAGTCTAAGTAACCCCTCATATGGTACAATATATGTATATATTAAAACATGGGGATGATTATGTGAAAACAAAAAAATTACTGATGATTCCAGGGCCAACACCTGTATCAAGAAGTATTCAAGACCAAATGGGAAGAGAGACCATTGCGTTTTCAGATGTGAATTTTGTAAATGATTTTAATTATTGTTTACGAGAATTAAAGGGAATTGTAAAATCAGATAGTGAAGTTTTTGTGATTTCTGGCAGTGGCACTTTAGCAATGGAAATGTCTTTAGCGAATGTGTTAAAAAAAGGGGATAATTTATTAGTTGTATCCCATGGTTATTTCGGGGATAGATTTATCGATATTGCTAAAAACAAAGGAATAAATGTCGATGTCCTAAGTGCTGAATGGGGTAAATCTGTGCCTATAGATTTAATCAGGGAAACCTTGAAGAAAAAAGCTTACAATGCGATTACAGTAACGCATGTCGATACTTCAACCGGTGTAAAAGCTGATATTAAAAGTATAGGTGAAATGTTGAGAGAATTCCCTGAGATCATTTATATAGTTGATGGAGTTTGTGCTACCGCTGGGGAAGAAGAATACATGAATGACATGAATATAGACATATTATTTACGGCTTCACAAAAAGCATTTGGGGTGGCTCCTGGATTGCTTATTTTGTGGGCGAATGAGAAAGCCATGAAAGCTAGGGAAAGACTCGGAGCTATAAGCGAATACTTCGTAGATTTCAATAATTGGTTGCCAATCATGCATGAACCAAGCAAATACTTTGCAACGCCGAGCGTGAACTTGATTTGGGCATTAAAAGAGTCTATAAGACTTATAAATGAAGAAGGTATCGAAAATAGGATTTATCGTCATGAATTATTTGGGAAAGCTTATCAAAAATCTTTGGAAGAGCTTGGATTTAAGATACTTGCCGACGAAAGATACAGAGCTAATACATTGTCAAATGTTCTCTATCCTGACGGGATTGAAGACGAATTGTTCAGGAATACTCTAGCTATAGAGGGAGTTCAAGTTGCAGCAGGGCTAGGAGCATTTAAGGGAAAAATGTTTAGAATAGGGCATATGGGAAATATTGACAAACATGACTTGATTTCTTCAATTGCGAGTATTGAAAGAACATTGTATAAATTTAACATTGATAAATTATCAAAAGGAGTAAATGTAATTCAAAAAGAATTGGTTAAATAAGCAAGGGCTACTGCCCTTGCTTTAAGTTTAATGCGCATAGAACCATGCTGATATTTATCCAAAACATTAAAAATATACGATTGTAAAACCAAACATAATCAGCTAAACCCATGACCAGTATTCCAAGTGTGCTAGCCAAAGATGCAGAAATGATTAATGATTGTTTAGAGTTTTTAAATTTATTGATTTTAATGTAACTGTTTTTAGCAAGCCTAAACATGAACATGATAAAAGAAAGTATCGATAAAATCCCTGCTTCAAGCCATAGCTGAATAAATAAGTTGTGAGTGTGTGCTACTGTCGTCAGACCGAAGCTTTTATATCTCTGATAAATTAAGGATACTGTCTTGCTTCCTAAACCAACGCCTGTGATCCAATAATCTCGGAGCATTACTAAAGCTGGCCCCATAATCATTTGTCTGTACTTTAATGATGTGTCGTTTGGATTAAATATTGTCATTAACCTATTGTAAATTGAACTTGGCAGAAATGGTATTGCAGCAAGTCCAAGGACAATCAGAATAGGGATGTATTTTTTATTCCATAAGAAAACGAATATGAAAATGCAAACTGCAAATGCCACCCATGCTGATCTTGAACCAGTCTTAAATAACATCAATAAAACAGGCAACGATGATAAAACAATTAATATTTTGTATACTACATTCTTAGTTTTTAAAAAGAGCGGAAAGAAAAACGGAATTGATAAAACCAAGAATTCGCCGTATACATTTGGATTTCCAAAACTTGAAAAAACCCTTGCTCCTAGATTTTGATTGATAGTTAAATCAGTTAACGATGGATTTACTTCTATTCCGACAATTCTCCACTGATATAATCCATAAATAGAAGTCAGGATAGCAGTCACTGCTATAAATTTCGCAAGATCAAACAGCTTCTTTTCTGAGTTAACTTCCAATATTATGACAGCTATAAATACGAAAGTAGCAATATAGAAAACAAGTTGATTAAAACTTTCTCTTGGGAACACTGAACCTATCCCTGCTATGAACAGTGTTAGAAAAAAAATAATGAGTGAGTAATCTAGTTTTTCTAGTTCCAACTTAGGATTTTCAGACAATCCTTTTTTAAAATAAAATAATGTTGTTATAAGAGCAATTAATATGACAGCATATAAATTGCTCCACAAATGATCTGGAATTGTAAAAATAAAAATTATAGACACTCCTATTACATAATGTAAATTAGATCCAATAAATTTGAAAAACTTGATGAAATAGCTATTGTCAAATACATTACTCAATTTAGAATAAACTAAATGTATAAGGATAGATGGCAAACTGATAATATAAATTAAGATATTCAATGAAATGCTATTAGCCCAATTTACATTTTTTGAAGTGTCAGTTGTTAAGTAATTAATAAATCTGCTATTTTGTAATTGCCTTTTAAGAGTATCTTTCATATAAATCTCCTTTTGTTATTCATTTAAGATGTTTACATAAGAGATTCTGCCATCTTTTAGTATTGAATTGCCAGCATATAAAGTTATTGTTTGCCCTACATAGTAGACAGATTTATCAAGAGATATTCCATTTGGATTTAGTTCGCCAGACGCTTTCATAGTCAGTGTCAATGATATATACCCTTCCTTCTCTGAAGCTACAACATTTCCAGAATCGTCACTAGCAAAGACGACACTTGGACCTTTCTCAATTTTGGTAACTTTGCCAAAAGATGAACCTTGAATTGATTCTTTCACAGGGCTATCTATATGTATACCGTTTAGTACTGTTTCTGGAACCGCTTCAATATAAAAAGATATCTCAATATCTTTTTTTTGGACTTCATTTGTAGCTACATTCGCTTTTTCGAATTTAGATTTTACACTAACCGCAGCTAATACAATTACAATAATGATTAGTAAGTCTATCCAAGTAAATTTGTGTTTTCTCATAACAAACCTCCTAAAGCTGATTTACGGCATCTATTCTACCGTAGAATATTGAACTTCCTACTTTTAAATTGATTATTTGACCAATGTAATAAGTACTTCCGCCAATTACTACACCATTGTCTCCAACTTTTCCATTTGCTGTCAACGTAATATATATAGATGAATATCCATCTTTAGTTGAAGTGGTTTGTCTACCGAATTTATCTTTTCCATAAGATATGGAAGGACCCACGTTCTTTTCAGTGACATTTCCAAAACTTGCATTTAGCAAAGATTCACTTGCTGGGTCTCCTATTTTCACATTTTCCGCAGTGAAGGCATTAACTTCCTCTTGAAAAAATATGATTTCTATTTTACTTTCTTCATTCACAACGATATCTTTAACGCCGATTATTCCAAGTTTGTTTAATGCAAATACAACAAGTGCAATTAAGATTATCCCGATCACTATATCAATGACATTTAATTTTTTATGAAGTTTTTTATCGCTTTTATTCATGTGAATTCCTCCTATTTTAGATAAATTTTTAGAGTCTCTTCTGCTAAATATTTTAAATCGTATTTACTTACAATAGAGTCATAGCCGTTTTTCCCCATACGATTTCTTAATTCATCATCCTTAGTAAGTTTTAGCATTTCTTCCGCTAATTTTTCACTATCACCATATGGGACCAAAATGCCATTATTTAATTTATCTTCAATTATTTCCTTAGTTCCACCGCTATCAGTCGAAATGACAGGGAGTTTACAAGCCATCGCTTCTAACAGAGATATGCCAAACGCCTCATATTGTGAATGGCAAATGAAACAGTCAGATGCTTTTAAAAAATCAATTATATTATCTTTAAAACCTGTGAAAATTAAATGTTCATTTATTCCAAGTTCATCAGCATATTCTTTTATGGATTCAAATAAAGCTCCATCACCTACTAATATGAATACTACTTTTTTATTGACTTTTTCTTTTTCCATTAATTCAAAATAAGTTCTTATCGAATCAATAAAAAATTTATGCCCTTTTTCCCATCTGAATCTTGCCACAGAAGTTATGACTATGGCATCTTTATCAATATTATACATTTCTCTGACATTTTCTTTTGGCGGAGATTTCCATTTATCTAAATCTATGCCGTTTGGTATATATGATATTTTTTCACGAGGAATTCCCTCTTTAATGAGCTTTTCTTCTACTGATTTGCTCACTGCAATTATCTTATCTGTTTTAAAAGATAAGAGTTTATTAAGATATATAACTGACTTTTTATTCTCAAAAAACATATGTCGACTGTTTATTATCTTTACTTTATTGCCTAAACACTTTGAAAGCACAGCTATAGAGTGTTCTCTTAAAAAGTGAGTGTGTACAACATCTACACTGTTTTCTACGCAAATTTTTTTTAAGTTTATAGCAGCTTTTATATCAAATGTTTTGTCCATTTCCATTTGTAATAAAGGAATATCAATCTCTTCAAACAATTTTCTTCCTGGGCCATCTTTAGAATAAACTACTAAAGTGTTTGTTATATCTTTGATTTCGTTAATTGTATTATAGACAGATATTTCAGTACCAGCATGCCCTAAGTAATTGAACATATGCACAATATTAAGCATTTTTAACCTCACATTCTATAAAATCTTTTTCAGTGATGATAAAATCAACAGGTATATCATACTTTTCAGTAGGAACTTTGTCAATTACTTGAAAGCTAAACGCAAGGCCAATAGTTACAGCGTCCTCACTTAGTAATGGAAGAAATTTATCATAATAACCGCCACCATAGCCGATCCTATACCCATTTTTATCAAACATCGCTCCAGGTACTATTACTAAATCGATAGACTTTTCATCTGCTAATTTTATATTATTAGGATCTGGTGATAGTATGCCAAAATATCCTGGAACTAATTGATTGAAGTTATCTATATAACATGGAAGCATGATTTTATTTTTACTGTCTATATATGGAACTGATATTTTTTTGCCATCCTTAATAGCTTTATTGATAAAATTGTGAGTATTCACTTCGTTGTCGAAGCTGACATAGCACATAATATTGATAGCATTTTTATAATAGCTTGATTCTATGAGACTATTCATTATCATATCACTATAACTTTCGACTTGTTCTATGCTTAAACTTTTTCTAATTTCCAATATCTGTTCTCTCAATATTTTTTTATTCAAAGAATATCACCTCAAGTGTTTATTTATCTTTCCATTTATAATATAATATATCATTAGAAAGCAAAATGAAATATAAAAGTGGAAACTGAATTTTGAGGTGATAAATTTGATTAGATTTGTTAATGTTTCTAAGGAGTATAAGAATGGTGTTATTGCTTTGTATGACATCAACATTGAAATAAATAAAGGCGAATTCGTATTTTTAGTAGGTTCAAGTGGAGCTGGGAAATCAACTTTAATTAAACTTCTTTTAAAAGAAGAAGGAATTACACGAGGCAAATTATTTTTGAATGGCGCTGACATAACAAGAGTACCTAATAGGAGGATACCCTTTATAAGAAGACAATTAGGAGTGGTGTTTCAAGACTTTAGGCTGCTGCCTAATAAGACAGTTTATGAAAATGTAGCTTTTGCGATGGAGATAATAGGCGCTAGCCCTAGAGCGATAAGAAGGAGAGTTCCAACAGTTCTAAGCATGGTGGACTTGAGTAGAAAAGCCTCTTCTTATCCCGATCAACTTTCCGGAGGAGAACAGCAAAGAGTTTCTATTGCAAGGTCAATTGTAAACAATCCTCCAGTGCTTATAGCAGATGAGCCTACTGGAAATCTTGACCCTGAAACTGCAAATGGTATAATGAAAGTATTGGTGGATATCAACAATAGGGGGACAACCGTTTTAATGGCTACGCATGCGAAGGAAATTGTAAACAATATGAGAAAAAGAGTTATAGCCCTGGAAAATGGACGAATTATTAGAGACGAAGAGAAGGGTGGGTATGGCAGTGAAGCTTAGAGTATTTAGAAATATGTTTAAACAAGGGATTCAGAGCATGTGGAGAAACAAGAGCATGGGTTTGGCTTCAATTACTAGCATCTCTGCTGTTTTGATGATACTTGGAATAGTTTTAGTATTGATATTGAGCATAAATAATGTCGTAAATGATACAAAATTGAAATTTGACGAAATAGAAGTATTTTTAGAAGACGATATAAGTAGCTCACAGATGACAAAAATAGAAGAAACAGCTAAAAATATTTCTGGTGTAGTGTCAGTTATATATAGATCAAAAGAACAGGCTTTGGAATTGATGAAACAAGATTGGGGAGAAGATGCTTATCTTTTGGATGATTTAGAAACAAATCCATTGCCAAATTCATATATTATCAAAGTTGAAGATATTGAACTTGCAGATAATTTAGTAAATTCAATAAAAACACTTGACGGAGTCGAAGAAGTGAAATATTATAAAGATATAATTGATAGATTGCTGAGTTTCGCAGGCTATATTAGGGTCGGCGGAATAATTATAATCTCTGTTTTAGTCTTTGTCTCTATCTTTATAATATCTAATACAATCAAGTTAACAGTGACTTCCAGAAAACGAGAAATCAATATAATGAAATATGTTGGAGCCACTAATAGCTACATAAGAGGGCCTTTTATAATCGAGGGTGTGTTTTTTGGATTAGTTGGAGCATTGTTTTCTATAGTGGTAGTATATTATGCATATAGATATTTATACCTCAACATGAATGAGAGTTTCTATAATATGTTCACTTTTTATTTAATACCTCCTGAGTCCATAATCACTGATATTGCGGTTATATTTTTGACTATTGGAGCTGGTATTGGAGCTATGGGAAGTATGCTATCGCTTAAAAAGTTTCTAAATGTTTAGGAGGATTGTGAGAATGAAACATAAGAAGATGATTTCGCTATTTGTAGCTATGGTTTTTATATTTTCAACTGTTTTTCAAGTTTATGGGCAAACAATAAGCGATTTAAAAAAACAGCAATCGGAAATACAATCTCAAATAGATCAGACTAAGAAAGAATTAGAATCCATGCAAAACCAAACCGACACATTAGAAAACCAGATTAAAGAACTGGACTTGAAGATTTCAACTGCACAGAGTGAATTGGACAATGTGGAAAAAGAATTGGAAATAATAAATGCAAATATTGATCAAGCTGAAAAAGATCTAGCAGAGGCAGAAAAAAACATAGCTGAAAAAACTGATACTTTTAACCAAAGGTTAAGAGTTATGTATAAAAATGGGAATGTAGGATATCTTGAAGTTTTGTTGTCGTCTGGGGATATTAAAGATTTTTTATCTAGGCAAACTATGATAGAATCAATCGCTGAGCAAGATAAGGAATTAATACAATACATGAAAGAGCAGCGCGATATAGTCGAGCAGAAGAAAGTAGAACTAGAAGCACAAAGAGCTTCAGTTGAAATAACGAAATCTAAATTGGAATCAAGAAAAAGGGATTTAGAAACGGTTAGCAGACAAAAAGAAGATCTCATGGGAAGATTAGTCAAGGACATAGACGCATATGAAAAAGAATATGATAAGCTAAATGAATATGCAAAACAAATTGAGTCTAAGATAGTTGAACTTCAACGAAATACTAATCCTTATTCTGGTGGAGTAATGTTATGGCCAGTTGAAGGCTATTCCAGAATCAGTTCTTCATTTGGATACAGGATTCATCCGATATTTAATGTTCAAAAGCTACATACAGGTATAGATATACCTGCACCTACTGGGACTAAGGCAAGGGCAGCTTCCGATGGAATTGTAATATACGCAGATTGGCTTGGATCATATGGAAAGACTGTCATGATAGACCATGGAGGTGGCATAGTAACGCTCTATGCACATAATTCTTCAATACTAGTGTCAGAAGGAGAAACTGTTTCAAGAGGACAAGCAATATCAAAAATTGGGAGCACAGGTAACTCTACTGGTCCTCATTTGCATTTTGAAGTTAGAAAGAATGGGGCTTATGTTGACCCTATACCTTGGTTAAAGTAAAAGGAGAGTACTCTCCTTTTTTATTTTTAGTTTCATATTATAAGGGGTGCAAAATGAAAAACAAAAAAAGAACGATCATATTTTTAATTATTTTAATAGTAAGTAATGTAGTTACATTTGCTTTATCGAACTATTTAACAGTAAATGTAAATGATAAAGTGATAATACCAAGTTCTGAATATAAAGTTTTAAAGGAATTATACGAAGACAATAAGAAGGTGGCTTTAGTAAGGAAAACAATAGATGAATTGTATCTTAGGGAAGTTGATGAAGAAGCTTTATTGGATGGACAATTAAAAGGAATGGTCAATGCTTTAAATGATCCATATTCAGTGTACATGACTAAAGATGAATATGAGAGCTTTAATGCTGAAACGGACGGCGAATATGGTGGAGTTGGAATCATTGTAACACCGGGTGATGACAATTTAATCACTGTAGTATCCCCAATAGAAGACACTCCTGCAGAAAAAGCAGGAATACAGACTGGAGATAAGATATTAAAAGTAGATGGAAAAGAATTTTTTGCTGAAAATATGGATGAAGCTGTAAAAATAATGAGGGGTGAGCCTAAAACTAAGGTGGTACTCACAATTCTAAGAAAAGATAAATCTAGTGAAGTCAGCACATTTGATGTAGAACTGACTAGAGAAATTATAAAATTGGTTTCTGTTAAATCTAAGATGTTAGAGGATGGGATTGGATATATAAGAATAACTTCTTTTGATAAAAACACAGCTGATGATTTTAAAAGGCAATTGAAAGATATTGAAGGCAGCAGTGCAAAAGGTCTGATCATAGATTTAAGAAATAATCCAGGTGGATTGTTGGATGTGTGTGCAGACATAGCAGATGAATTACTAGATAAGAAGATAATTGTTTACACTCAAGATAAATATGGGAATAAGGAATATTTGTATTCTGACAGCAACATGACTAAGCTGCCAATTGTTCTGTTAGTAAACGAGGGCAGTGCTAGCGCTTCTGAAATACTAGCGGGAGCAATAAAAGACCATCAAAGAGGAACTTTAGTTGGAACAACAACCTTTGGCAAAGGAGTAGTCCAAAGAATAAAAGATCTACCTGATGGTTCAGGTTTAAAGATAACTGTATCTGAGTATTTTACACCTAATGGCATAAACATTCATGGGATAGGCATAAAACCAGATATTGAAGTTGAACTTAACGAAGGAGTAAAAGACATTGGACCAGATTATTTGGACCAAGACAACCAACTTCAAAAGGCGATTGAAGTATTACAAAACAAAATAAATGAATAGAACAAATTCATAAGAAATAAACTCCTCATAAATTAACTAGGTCTAATGAAGAACTGTTAATAATATGAGGAGCTTATTTTTAAATTTTTAATTAGACTTAGTTAAGTAATTAAGAAACTATTTATTTAAGTTGTTTGCCTTTATTGAGAAAATTATTGGAGTTGAATCTGTATCATAAGGAAGAGCTGAATTAGTATAGATTTTATCCTCATCAACATCATAGATGGTTTTCAATCCAAATACTTTCCCCAACTGAGTTTGTTCATTACTATATAAATCAATGACATACGCTTGATAAAGGTCGGTCAGACCTATGTTTTCCATAGCGAATATCTTTGAATTTGATGTTTGCGTATAATATACAAAATCTTTTTCTAAAGTTTTTATTGCGAGATTATTCTTTAAATCGTATATATTTAAAGAATTGGTGTTTTTTGATTCATCAAATTTTAAATATACCAATGTATCGTTATTTATTACCGTAGCTTTATAACCATCGTCAATATATGACAATTCGCCAGATTCATTCACTTTATATATGCTGTTGTTCTTTTCTGGATACAATAGTTCTTCAATTATTATTTCATCACCATATGATTTAATGTTAGCTATATTTTTATTTAGTTGACAATATAAGTAATATTTCTGCTCACTCAAATTATATCTGTAAATCCTTGAATCATTTACTGCGGAAACATCTAATAAGTACAATTCATTTTGACTTTTCCAAGAAGTTTTATCGATAGATTTGCCTTTAAGATCTTTAAGCTCCTTAATTTTGTTCTCATCATTTATATAAACATATACATTTCCCAATTCGTCTACAAAACTTATATTGTTTGAACAATTGCAGATTTGTGCATTTACTACATTTGTGGTAGTGGATAAAATAAGTTTTTTTGTTGATGATTTTAAATTGTAATAATATAAATTGTGTGCAATTGTGTTACCTGATTGATCAACCATATCATTAAGGTATATAAACCCTTTGCCATATGAATAAAATAAAATATTCCCGTAATCTATGAGATTTGAAACTAAATCTCGCTCAATTTTCTCTATTTCTCCTGTTTGAATATCAACCTGAACATCTAAATTTATGATTGGCACTTTGTTGTTTTCTTTTTGGTAAACATTTTCAAAAGATATATCCCAATAGTAATTATCGCCTCTACTGAGGACTTGCACAGTTGGAGAAGTGGAAGAATACAGTCCATAATCTGCCTTGACTTTGTTAATTATGTCTAGTAAGTTGTAATTGACTTGTATCGGATCGTAATTTTCGCTAATCACTTCTAGCTCTAATGAGCTTAGATTTGGAATATTGTCAACTAGTGCAACTGTAACTTGTGGGACAATTAATTGGGAAATATTATTCTCATCATCAACTTTAAGATGGATTTTCAAGCTTGTTCCATCTAGTTTTATCTCA
Organism: Tissierellaceae bacterium; assembly: GCA_018434075.1. Lineage (GTDB taxonomy): Bacteria > Bacillota > Clostridia > Tissierellales > Tissierellaceae > Soehngenia. The sequence goes on along the minus strand of JAHDQA010000088.1, from coordinate 5,375 downwards.
GAAACATCTACATTTGAGCACTCAACTAATCCGCCATATATTAATATTTTTTTCTCGTTTCTATCTTCTATAATCTCTGCTCGAGGGCTTGTATTTTGATAGCTTGTGGATAAAAGGATCTTATCCACCTTAAAATTAACGTCTGTAGCATCTGCTATAGATTCAGATCCTAATATAGAATTTATTTTAAAAAAACCTATCAGTAAAAGACACGAGAAGGATAGAAAAATAAGAAATTTCATTGATTTCATTATATATCTCGCCTCCAGTAATTAGATTTTACAATATATTTTGCATAATCACAAGTTTTAAATGAGTAGATTTTTGTTGTCAGTTGTTTTATAATATATATAAGAACAAATGTTCAAGAAAGAGGTAGTATTATGGGCAAATTTAAAATAGTATCTAATTATAAACCAACTGGTGATCAACCAGAAGCTATAGATAAAATTGTAGATGGATTAAATCGAGGATTGAAGCATCAAGTTCTTATGGGTGTAACTGGTTCTGGTAAGACTTTTACCATGGCTAATATTATAGAAAAAGTACAAAAACCTACTTTAGTAATTGCGCACAATAAAACACTCGCTTATCAGTTGGCAAGCGAATTTAAAGAGTTTTTTCCTAACAATGCTGTGGAGTATTTTGTAAGCTATTACGATTATTATCAACCAGAAGCATATGTACCTCAAACTGACACATATATTGAGAAAGACTCGTCAATCAATGACGAGATTGATAAATTAAGACACTCTGCAACGATGGCATTGTTTGAACGTAGAGATGTTATAATAGTCGCATCGGTGTCATGCATCTATGGCCTTGGGGATCCTATTGATTATGAAAATTTAGTTGTGTCGTTAAGACCAGGTATGAAAAAAGATAGAAATGAAGTTATGAGGAAACTCATAGACATTCAATATATGCGAAATGATATCAATTTTGAAAGAGGCACTTTCAGAGTTAGAGGTGATATCCTTGAAATATTTCCAGCCGCTTCTAGCGAAAATACAATTAGAGTTGAATTCTTCGGAGACGAAATAGATAGGATTACTGAAATAAACTATTTAACTGGCCAAATTATTGGATATAGAAATCATGTGTCTATTTTTCCTGCTTCCCACTTTGCAACATCACCTGAAAAAGTTGAAAGAGCGTTAATTAGCATAGAAGAAGAACTTGAAGATAGGCTAAAAGAGCTTAGGGACAAAGATAAGCTAGTGGAAGCTCAGAGGCTTGAACAAAGGACTAGATATGACTTAGAAATGCTTCGAGAAATGGGATTTTGTTCAGGAATAGAGAATTATTCTAGGCATCTTAGCAATAGGCCTAAAGGAAGTAGACCATATACTTTAATAGATTATTTTCCTGACGATTTTTTGATTATTGTGGACGAATCTCATGTTACAATTCCTCAGATAGGTGGAATGTATGAAGGAGATAGATCTAGAAAGACTACACTAGTAGAGTATGGATTTAGGTTGCCATCAGCATTAGATAACAGACCGCTTAAATTTAATGAGTTTGAATCAATGGTTAATCAAATAATATATGTATCAGCAACTCCTGGAAACTATGAATTAGAACATGCTCAAAATGTTGTTGAACAAATAATTAGACCTACCGGATTGTTAGATCCTGAGGTAGAAGTGCGACCAACTAAAAATCAGATAGATGATCTAGTTGAAGAAATAAAGAAAACTACTCAAAGAGAAGAGAGAGTTTTAATTACAACGCTTACTAAGAAGATGGCAGAAGATCTAACTGAGTATCTCAAGAAAATTGGCATAAAAGTGACTTATTTACACTCTGATATAAATACAATTGAAAGAATGGAAATAATAAGAGATTTAAGAGTTGGAAAATACGATTGTATTGTAGGGATAAACCTTTTAAGAGAAGGCTTGGATTTACCTGAAGTGTCATTAATTGCTATACTAGATGCTGATAAAGAGGGGTTTTTAAGAAGCGAAACATCTCTAATTCAGACAATAGGTAGAGCAGCAAGAAATATAAATGGCAGAGTAATCATGTATGCAGATACCATTACTAAATCAATGAGAAAAGCTATAGACGAAACAAACAGAAGAAGAAAAATTCAAGCTGAATACAATAAAGAACACAACATAGTGCCAAAATCAATCATAAAAGGCGTAAGGGATATAATAGAAGCAACCATTGTTGCCGAAGATGAAAATATTTATGAAGAAAACTTGACAAATGAAGAACTAGAAGCTATGATATTTGAACTTGAAAAAGCCATGATAAAAGCAGCTGAAGAACTTGAGTTTGAAAAAGCCGCACAGATAAGGGATAAAATGATTGAATTAAAGAAAAAGATAGTTTACTAGAGGTGAACAAATGACCAAAGAAAAAATAATTATTAAAGGAGCAAGAGAACATAATTTAAAAAATATAGATATAGAACTGCCAAGAAATGAGATGATTGTTTTTACAGGCTTGAGTGGTTCTGGCAAATCTTCACTTGCTTTTGACACTATATATGCTGAAGGTCAAAGGAGATATGTAGAATCTCTCTCAAGCTATGCAAGACAATTTTTAGGGCAGATGGAGAAACCAGACTTAGATTATATAGAAGGATTATCTCCTTCTATTTCTATTGACCAAAAGACTACATCAAGAAATCCTAGATCCACCGTTGGCACTGTCACTGAAATTTACGATTATCTAAGACTTTTGTTTGCGAGAATTGGCATTCCATATTGTTATAATTGTGGAAAAGAAATAACAAGTCAAACAATAGACCAAATGGTTGACAAAATAATGAATTTAGAAGAAGGCACGAGGATACTCGTATTATCCCCAATAATCAGAGGTAAAAAGGGTGAACACATCAAGACATTAAACCAAATAAAAAAAGATGGTTTTTTAAGGGTTATAATAGATGGAGAAAATTATGAACTGGAAACAGATGATATAAAGTTAGAAAAAACAAAAGCTCATACAATAGAAGTAGTCGTAGATAGACTTATTGTAAGGGAAGGCATAGAGTCAAGATTAAATGACTCTCTAGAAACTGCATTGAATTTAGCAGATGGACTCGCCATTGTGCAAATCGTAGATGGAGAAAGGCTTCAGTTCAGTCAAAAGCTAGCGTGTCCAGATTGCAATATCTCCATAGAAGAGATTTCGCCAAGAATGTTTTCATTTAATAGCCCATTTGGAATGTGCCCAACCTGCAATGGATTGGGTTTTCATAAAGAAATAGATGAAGATTTAGTGATTCCAAATAAAAATTTAAGTATTTCACAAGGGGCTATAGCACCTTATTCAAATACTGACGAAGATAATTACTATTATCAAATATTCAAAACTCTTGCTAAAGACAATGGATTTAGCGTAGATGAACCTATAAAAAATGCACCTGAGAGCTTTTTAAAGGAACTGTTTTATGGAACTGAAAGGCCGATTAAATTCAAATTTTTGAGTTATTTTGATGATTCAGGTAAGAAAGAATTCAATGGGAAATTTGAAGGAATTATTTCGAATTTAATGCGTAGATATAAAGAAACACAGTCTGATTTTATGAGGGATAAAATTGAAGAATATATGTCAGAAATACCTTGTCCTGATTGTAATGGCAAGCGCTTAAAAAAAGAAGTATTGTCAATAAAAGTAAACGGATTAAATATTTCAGAAGTTACCGATATGCCTGTGATTAAGGCATTGGATTTTTTTGAGAACATCGAACTTTCTAATAAAGATATGATGATAGCAGATCAAATACTCAAAGAGATCAAAGCCAGATTAGGATTTTTAGTTGACGTTGGATTAGATTATCTCACATTATCTAGAATGGCAGGGACGTTGTCAGGTGGGGAATCCCAGAGAATAAGATTGGCTACACAAATAGGTTCTAGTTTGGTGGGGGTCATATATGTGTTAGATGAACCTAGCATAGGCCTCCATCAAAGAGATAATGGAAGATTAATTAAAACGCTTCGAAACTTGACAGATCTTGGGAACACTTTAATAGTTGTTGAACATGACGAAGATACTATAAGGGCTGCCGACCACATTGTCGACATCGGACCAGGTGCAGGCATACACGGCGGAAACATAGTTGCTCAAGGGACATTAAAAGATATTGAAAGCAATCCTAAATCTATCACTGGAGCTTATCTGTCTGGAAAACTCAAAATAGAAGTACCAGATGAAAGAAGAAAACCTAATGGGAAATGGATAAAAGTAATTGGTGCAAGAGAAAATAATTTAAAAAACATTGATGTGGATATTCCGCTTGGAGTATTCACATGCATAACTGGAGTATCAGGCTCAGGAAAGAGCTCTTTGGTAAACAAGATTCTTTTCAAAGCATTATCTCGAGAATTGAATGGTTCTAAACAAAGAGCTGGAGCATATGAAAGAATTGAAGGCATCGACTATCTTGATAAAGTAATAGAAATAGATCAAAATCCAATTGGCAGAACCCCAAGGTCCAATCCAGCGACATATACTGGCTTATTTGACCATATAAGAGATGTATTTGCAATGACAAATGAAGCAAAGATGAGAGGCTACAAAAAAGGCAGATTTTCATTCAACGTCAAAGGTGGGAGATGTGAAGCTTGCAAAGGCGATGGAATATTGAAAGTAGAGATGCATTTTTTGCCTGATGTGTACGTGCCTTGTGAAGTGTGCAAAGGCAAGAGGTATAATAGAGAAACACTGCAAGTTAAATACAAAGATAAAAGTATAGCAGACGTACTTGACATGACCGTTGAAGAGGGGTTAGAATTTTTCCAAAATATACCAAAGATAAGAAAAAAACTTGAAACACTATATGATGTAGGTTTAGGTTATATAAAAATCGGGCAACCTTCAACAGAACTTTCTGGAGGGGAAGCACAGAGGATAAAACTAGCAACGGAGCTATCGAAAAGAGCTACAGGCAAAACGATATATATATTAGATGAACCTACAACAGGCCTTCATAGTGCAGATATTCATAAATTGATAAAAGTATTGACTCAATTAGTTGAAGGAGGAAATACCGTAGTTGTCATAGAACATAATTTAGATGTCATAAAGACAGCAGATTATATTATCGACCTAGGACCTGAAGGTGGAGACAAAGGCGGATATATAGTAGCTTGTGGTACTCCTGAAGAAATAGCAAAGAATGACAACTCGTATACGGGGATGTTTTTAAGAAAAATCTTATAAGATATCATTGCATTATAAATAGATTTGATGTAAAATGAAGACTATATTAAAAAAAGACCAGCTAATTAAAGTCAATAGATTTTAGCAAAATAATATTAAATATTTTTTGAAAAATTAATAATAAAAAAATGCACACCTAATAAACCAATGATTATTGGTTTAAAAAACGAAGCTGTTATTTAAAATTG
>JAHDQA010000025.1 GCA_018434075.1 Tissierellaceae bacterium | reverse complement strand
TGATTCTCACAGCCCCAAATATCAAAAAATTAAAATTGACAAGCTTCCAATTATCAAAAAGTTCATTAAACAGGATTACAGTTTTCTACTTGAATACTATCTTTGGAAGTATGGAAAGCCTCTAAAACCAGTCCAGCGTCGCAACGGTAAAACAATTCCTGAAGATACTGTCTGCCCTTTATGTGGTGCTCCTCATCAATACATTTATGACAACAATGGCGGCAATGGCCAATACCTTTGCAAAGTCTGCGGTCAAACATTTATTACAGGGGAACAAGTTACTTCACTCTTGGTTCTTGTATGCCCTTATTGTGGGCATACCTTAGTTGCTGTTAAAGACCGTAAACACTTTGTTGTTCATAAATGTGTCAATAAAAATTGTTCTTATTACAAGAGCAATTTAAAGCTACTTCCTAATGATTTAGATCCTAGTGAGAAGCATAAATACAAGCTCCATTATATCTATCGTGAATTTACACTAGATTTCTTTTCTATGGATTTAAACAACCTTCCTTCTTGGGCTACAAGCTTTAAGTTTAGAAAGAACAATGCTCATATTATGGGACTTTGTCTTACTTATCATGTTAATCTTGGTTTATCTATTCGAAAAACTGCTGAAGCTATGCGCGAAATACACAATATCAATATTTCTCATACCATGGTAGCTAGTTACACTAGAACCGCTTCGGTACTTATCAAGCCTTTTGTTGATACCTTTGATTACAAGCCTTCAAACAACTTGGCTGCTGATGAAACCTATATTAAAGTCAAAGGCCTTAAGGGATACATTTGGCTCATTATTGATACTGTTTCTCGCTCTATTCTTGGTTATCAAGTTTCTAAAAGTCTTGATGTTGGTCCTTGCATCCTTACCATGAGAATGGCTTTTGATAAGTTCAAAGAATTCCCAGGTAAAGCATTAAAATTCATTGCAGATGGTTACAGTGCCTATCCTTTAGCTGCTCAACAATTTAAAATTGAAAAAGGCTGGGATTTTGATATTACTCAAGTAATTGGTCTAACTAATGATGATGCTGTGTCAAAGAATATCCACCTTTTAAACAGAAAATTGAGCGTCTTAACCGTACCTTCAAGGCTTCTTATCGTGTTACTTCAGTTATGGCACCGATGATGGTGCTTATTATGGTGTGAATCTTTGGGTTGCTTATTACAACTTTTTTCGCCCCCATGAGCTTTATGGGAGAAAGCGTCCATTGAACGAAGTTGATTTGCTTAAGGATGCTGGCAATATGCCTGGTAAATGGCAGCTTCTTATCTTTTTAGGACAGCAGGTTATTCTTAATATGCAAGAAAATCCTGCATCTTAATTTTTATCTGTTCTTAGATTTTAGAGCCTGAGGTAAACTAGCCACCCGCTAGGGCTTGCCCTTGATGGCGTGTAAAAACAATGCTACAATGCTGCGAACGAGACGGTGAAACTTTTCTGTTCTTGAGTTTTTTCGCCGTCGGTGTTAACTTAACAGCATTGTTTTGTAATGCAGTCAAGGGTGGCAACAACTACCATAAAAGTATAATTTTGCGATTTTCTAAGTTCTAATGAGCCTATTTTTTTTATCCTGTTTTTTCATAGGCTACTTTACACTATCAAGTACTATGATTCTTCTCCAAGAATAATCTTAATAACTCTTTTAATTCCACTCCTGAGATCCACTGATATCATTTGCTTTCTCATTTGATAACGGATTTGTGGACTGTTTATTAACCAAATTAATGTCTCACGAATTGTTTTGTTTTCTACTTCTTTGCCTAATCCTAAATTCACAAAGCCATTTTTTAAATATCCAAATTCATGATGTAATTCTCTTTCGTTTTGAGCAAGTAAAATCGTAGGAACAGCCATAGAAGCAAGTTCAAGCATAGTTCTTCCTTGAGATGATATCGCTATGTCTGCTTTCCCCATATACTCTGTCATAAATTTCACATCTTTAATTATTTCTATATTTTGATTTGAACTTTCTCTTTTTTTAATCAATTCATTGATTTTTTTATATCCCAAACCTACAATAAAAGTATATTTAATTCCTAAATCAATAGGTAATGTTATTATTACGTCAAATAATTTTTGTGTCAAATCGCCTGGATCCGTCCCACCAAACATGACCAAAACTTCTTTTACCACATTATTAAATTTTTTTGGTTTAGCTAAAAGAAATTCATCTCTTATACAGTAATAATCACTTCCCCAGAAGTACTGATTACCAACTTTTTGCTTTTCATACAAATCATTAATAACTGCATCCGCATATTCAGAGCCAGATCCTAAATCCTCAAAATTTACAACTCTGGCCCCTGTTTGTTTCAAATTTTGAATATATTCCATATCAGTGTCTAACATGTCATTGATAACAATATTACAATTATATCTCTTGATTAATTCAATAATTTCTTCATCTTCATTTATTATGTCATAAGGAAAGTAGCTCTCTTTAATTTTTTCTAATCCTATGTCTGACTTTTTACTTAAAACAAATCTGACATCATGATCTATTAAATTATATGCTAACAATAATCCTCTGTAGATGTGTCCTAAGCCAATATCCGCATATCCTTCTGTTCTAATCAAAATGCATTTCTTTAAGAGCTCTTTTTCAGCAATCCACCAGTCTTGAGGAGAATCTATGTCTATTGATTCATTCTCTGGCACTTCATAAATTGATATATTTGTACCTAACCTGCTATTTTCTTTAACAAATTTTCTTTTTGTAATAAAAAATGAACCTGTTTCAATTATATGTTTTGGAAGATATTGTCGATTTAAACGTTCTTTATAGAGTGGTACTATTTCCCTATCAATTTCAGTCCAAGATAAATGCGGGTGATTTATGCCACTAATTACTGTATCAAAATCATTTTGGATGAAATATTCTATTGCTTCATCTAAAGTACTTGATCTAAGTAAAGGTGATGTAGGTTGTAATGTAATAACAAGATCGTATCTTGCCCCATGCTTTTTCTCCATCTCGAGTAGTGCATGATGAATTACCGGATCTAATGTAACAAAATCTTCAGCTAATCTTTTAGGCCTATCAATTACGTTAGCACCATACAGTAAACTAATGCGTTTAATTTCCTCATCATCTGTTGATACAACTACATCAAGATTATACGTACTATTTAATGCATTTTGTATTGAATATGAAACCAGAGGTTTGCCATTCATAAATCTTACATTTTTTCTTGGTATCCCCTTTGAACCACCACGAGCTGGAATAACAGCGAGTATTCTTAGCCTAGTATTATTCATGTTTTTTAATCTCCTTCTACAACTTATTATAAAAGTCCAACATTTTTCGATTTTACATCCTATTTCTTGTATATCTTTCTAACAGTAACAAATAATATTCTATATATTTTATAAGTATTCTTTCAAATAATTATACGTCAAATCTAGTAATAAAGGCCTTTTAGTCCTTCCCTTGATAAACAAAGCATCATGCTTTTCTATCAAAATAAAAATTACAATATATATTTTTTGTTATTATATAATAATCATTTAAGCTAAGAAAACAATCTTATACTCATTATATCGTATATTTTCAAACATTTTAAATATACTAAACTTTAAACTTTTTAATTTTTTACCCCACGCAAGTACTATCTAACTAGCATTAAATTAAATCATCTCACCTACCAATATAATCCATTCTACTTTGCTTATAGGTTTTCAAAATGTAGCTAATTGTTCTTTCTCATATTTTACTCCATTTTCATCTTCCTACATAATTTTTACAATCAAACAATCAGGCAAGCAATATCTCAATGCTCTACATTATCCTTTTGGTGGATAATCATCATTCCCATGAGAATCTTTACGTTGTATCTTTCCATCCTTACCGTGAATAACTAATTCTGTCCCTTGATTTTTACTAATTACTCGAGCTACATTTTCTGCTTCTGCTTTTGTGTCGGCATGGTAAATGACTTTCTGTGAACCACTTCTTTTAACATCCCAGCCGCTATCTTTATTTGGTAGTACATGATGTGAATCTCCTTTTCCCATTTAAAGCCTCCTACAATTCAAGATAAGTGCTTGCCTGATTATTAATCTCTTTATACTATTATTTATCTCTTTCTCAATGATACAATGATGCTAATTAACTAAATATATTTAAACACGTGTAATTTAAATATAGGCTTTTATACGTAAAAAATTACTATAAATCGTTTAATGAATGAGAAAATTTATACCCTTTGAAAAGTCTTCTGATTACTATTTATGCTTTTATTTATATTTCTGGTTTTCCTAAGAAAATTCCCTCAAGAATCTTTAACATTTCATCAATACTTGTGCCTCAAATACCTAGATTTTTTAAATCAGGTTTATCTTCCTTGATTTGTTCAATGAATTGTATAACATCATTTTGAATATCATTTGTGCATTCAATCCTACTAGTAGGAGATACATTAGCCAAAAGCCTAAAGACGTCATTCTTATGTTTCTTAATGTTTTTCGTATCGATGTCATCGCCAGCTTCTTTTCGTTCTTTCATATCCAGCCATGCTTTAATCTTAAATAGGATGATGGTTTCCATTTCAATAACCGAAAAGCCATCTACTAATTGTCTCCCTTTTAACAATAGATTGTAATAATCATCATTTAATAATATAGCGGATAGACTGATGATGCTTTCGTCAATGTGAATGGGAATCAGTTTCCTATCTAAGCTAAATTCAAATGCATTAGGAAGCTTACTGAAGAGCTCGATCATTTTAGGAAAGGATTTTTCCTTCGGATCTTTAAAACGGTAAAATTGATTCTTACCCCTACCCTTATTACGATGCTCATAACCCCCATCTTCTATAAACTGCCAGAAGGTTTCACCAAAAGAGGAATCGAGAGCCTCTATGATGAGCACCATATCCAGATCCTTGGTTGCTCGAAATGGAGCTCCAAGTTCATCCATAAGAATATCGCAAGCAGTCCCACCAATAAATACATACTGATTTGTGTGATTCCCAAAATACTCTCTAAATTTTTCTAGTCCGTGTACCATGGCTCACCTCTCAAAATTTCTTCTAATGCTTGCTCAACCCTTTCATCAGTTTCTTCTTTCAAGGACGCATATAAGGATAATTTATCTACATGGTCTTTATCAGAAAAAAGTCTAGGATTATAGTCCCAAAGTTCCACCTCAACCAGTTTTGTATCTTTTATTATGTCTTTGTTTTTAACAATTTCAATATGTTCTTTATCTAAATTATTTCTATCTATCGCTACAATCGGATGATCAGGCGGATTGATCATGGATAATTCTGCCAATGCTTCCATTCCAGCAGTCATAGCACTTAAAGGTCTTGTCTTTGTATAGATGATTCTTTTCACTGGAGTCTTTAGATATTCGCGCCCCCTGATAAAATAGTCCGGGTCTGCGATCCTCCTATACTCCTTGCTTCGGCCAGTCTTTCCTCCAATTTCATAGGTTATTAGATTTGCATAGTATAGATCATTTAAAGCTCTAGAAGCTGTCATTGTGTTAAAGCCCAGCTTTTTAGCAAAATCGGTTGTATTAATTACTTCCTCTTTATGATACAAAAAATATATATATGCAATCTGCGCAGGTGTTGTGAATCTATTAACTTCTTCTTTACCGTATTCTGTTGTTTTTTTCAAGTCAAGCCCCAAAAATGGCAAATACATCTGTCCATCTTCAATCACAAAGGGAATCCTATTTTTAATAAGGCTTTTTCTTCTATGCCTTGTGATATCTTTGTAAAATAGAACTATTTGACGGTCCGTTAATTTTCTAATTTGCTTTATATGCTTTTGAATCTGATCGACATTTGGCATCTCATTAACGGCTTCTAGCAAAATACACTGTGTTCCAAGAATTGTCATCTCATAGAAGTTGTAACTATCCCTTAAAAAAATTGGAAAATTATTCTTTTTAATCCACGGTTTTATTGTAAGCTGCTCATCAATATTTTCTTTCAAGTAATGCTCTGCTGTCATGACCAATTAGATCGCCTCCTAATGTAACATTTTACACTTCAAATATAACACTATTACTGTTATATTGCAAGTTATTTTTGTTACATTAGGTTAATTTAACTTTTAATTGCAAAACTCGCATTTTAAACTATCGAAAGTCAAAAATTATTAACTTCCTATTTTAAAAAATTCATAAAACAAAATTACAGCTTTCTGAATGAATACTATTTATGAAAGCCTATTAAGGCTGTGAAAATAGTTCTGCCTAGTAATAGTTAAACAATTCCTGTAAATACTGTCTGCCCTGTTAGTGGTGCCCCTCGCCAGTACAATTATTACAATAGTGGTGTTAAAAAACAATACCTATAAAAATCTGCGGTCACATTTTTTATTGCAAGTGAAAAAATAAATTCTCCTCTATTTCTTAAATCTCCTTATTGTGAACATGCCTTCGTTTAAAAAAGAATGTAGACTTTTTATTGTAAATAAATGTGTCTTTAAAAATTTCTCTATTACAGAAAACGACCTTAAATTTCTTAAGCCAAACTATATCTCTATTACCTACATTAACATTTTTGTGGATAATCATCATTCCTATGAGAATCTTTACGTTGAGTTTGAGCTAATTTGCTTTTAAAGTTTCTCTCTTATTATATTATTTGCATTTTTTATGAGAAATATTTTAATACATCTTTTATATTTTCTATTTATAAATATAAAATGTACTCTTAATATATATGAATTATAATATCAACATATAATAATATGTATTCAATATATTCTTACTACAGTTTCTTTTAGCAAAGAAAATTAAGCTAAAAACATCCAAGTAAATTCACTTGGATGTTTATCTATTTCTTCATTGCCAAATATTCCAGACTCTCCTACATGAGAGTTAAGTCCTGCAACTGCAATTCTTGGATTTTCAATGCCTATTCTTTTTAAAGTGTAAATGATACAATTAAAATGTACAAAAAAGAGAAAATAAAAATGTACAAAATTGTGCATAATTGCTATTCTTCTTTTAGGAGGGATAGCAATGGAAGACAACTTAAGAGCACAACTAAGAATAATAAAAGCTATGGATCTAAAACCCAACTATTCAGAATTAGCTAGAAAATATGGATTTGATAGAAGAACAGTTAAAAAATATTATGAGGGGTATGAAGGAAAGCCCAAAACAAGAGATAAACCAAGTAAATTAGATAAATACCAGGATGAAATAATTGAAAAGTTACAAATCGATGGAATTAAGGTAAAGGCTGTCTATGAGTACTTTGTAGACAAGGGGTATGATGTAGGTACTTATTCTAATTTTAATAAATATATTAAGAATAATGGACTTAAACCCACTAGTAAAACTAAAGGTCATCCACGATTTGAAACACCACCTGGTAAGCAAGCACAGGCTGATTGGAAAGAGGATTTAAAACTAATATCTAAATACAATGAGGAATTCATTATCAATATGTTTAACTACAAGCTGGGCAACTCAAGATATTGCCATTTTGAGTATAAAAAACATCGAACTCAGCAGGATGTATTTGAATGTTTAATTGAGGCTTTTAAAGAGACTGGAGGTGTTCCTAAAGAGATTCTATTTGATAATATGACTACTGTTGTAGATTTAATGAATGGAAGAAGAAGAATAAATACTAAGATGCAGGCATTTGCAGATGATTTTGGTTTTAAAATTTCTCTTTGTAAGCCTAGAAGTGCGTTTACAAAAGGAAAGGTTGAAACAGCAAATAAATTTATCGAATGGCTTTTAGCCTACAACTATGAATTTGAAGATGAAGATGACTTAGTAAATATAATAAAAAATATAAATAGAAAGGTAAATCAATATGATAGTCAAGCTACAGGTGTACCACCAATACTTCTGTTTCAAAAAGAAAAAGAGTACCTCTTACCCCTACCTAAAAATCAAATAATAGAATCATACATGAACTACGAGTTAAGAGCCAGTGTTCATAAAGATTCATTAGTGAATTATAAGGGAAGAAGATACTCTGTTCCACCAAAATACATCGGTAAAGATGTACTTTTAAAACAAAATAAAAATGAATTATATATCTATTGTAACACAGAATTAATACGCATTCATCAATTAAGTGATAAAATTTTTAATTATCAATCTGATGATTACAAAGCATTGATGGCACAATCTATT
>JAHDQA010000037.1 GCA_018434075.1 Tissierellaceae bacterium | reverse complement strand
TTAAATACAAAGTTCAGAAATCCTAATTTAAGAAATTCTCTATTTAGGATCTTTTTTCTATGCCTGTTTTATTTAATTTTTAATTTTATCAATTCCTATATTTTTTTAATTTACCCCTTGAATTTTAATAGTTAGTCTTTCCATAATTTATGGTGTCTATAACTTTCATACCTATTTTTTCAAAATAATCTTTAGTTTCTTCCATTCTTTCGTAGGGAGTCTCACTAGAAAAAGCCATGAATACCCTATTAGCCCCTGCCATTAAACCTTCCTTTAAAGTCTCCTTCACACTGTTTTTCCAACTTAGCCTAGTTCTCTTTAGATGAACAGGATGATTCTTTGTATTTACAAAAATAATAGTCCCGGTATCTTTAGTAGGTAAGGTTGTTGATTTTACATAATCTACTAAGACATCAGGACTATCTATTGCTTTTTTATTGTTTTTAATATTGGACTTGGCATAATCTAAAAATTCTAAAAGAGGTTTTATCTCATCATCTTGCCTTTTTATCCTTTCATAAAGTTCTTCCTTGCTATTACAATTGAATTCCCTATATAAATTATTTTTCATTCCTATCCACCTCCCTATCAAGGCCTGTAGAATAGCTTTCAAATAATTCCTTTATCTCCTTAACCTTTTCATCCCCTGGATTTTCCCTAATATAGTTCATTATTTCACCATAGCTATTAAGACCAAAGTATTCCAGTAGCCTGTTTTTTTCATTAAACATAATATTCCTCCTTACGGTTTTCATTTGTAATTCTCTTTAACAATGTATTTATAGTTTTTAAAAAAGGAAAAACTCCGAGTTTCCTCAGAGCTTGTGTCAGTGTATCAGGGGGCTACACCCCCTAATAACCCCTGTTGACTTTATTTTTAATAAATTCATAGAATTTACCAAAAATAAAGTTTTATATTATCTTGCACCCTTATCCTTTTCCTTGTCTATGTCCTCCTGTGACAGACTAAATTCCTCCCTAACCTTTGCCTTATACTTTTTAAGTTTTACAAGTGTAGACTCCTTATCATCTTTTTTTAGACCATCTACATCATAGGTAGATTCAAAATAGTTGCTGCTCCTAAAATCATTGTCATACCTATCTGGTATACCATCATTATCTAGGTCTTTTTCAAGTGGATCATAATAATTTCCATCATCATCTATTTCAAGTCCTAATTTTTCCCTTAAATCATTTTCATCAACCCTTACATAGTCATTAAACTCCCCATACTTAAGGTCTAAAAGAAAGGCTTCAAGGGCTTGTTCCTTATTAACTGTCCCGCCATCTTCATCTTCAAGATAACTCCTATGAGATACTTCTTTATGATCTACATATTGTGTCCAGGAATAATCTTTCAGACTTATTTCATACTGTATTTCATGGTTACCATCCTCTGTAGTTGTATAGGCAAGCCCAATATGTCCTTCATCTGGAAAAAGTGTATTAAACTCTTCATAAGCATGATCTTCTCCAAATTCTTTATTTAAATAATCAACTATGGCTCTTTTAACATCTTCAATGAGTGGACTTAAGTTTTCCAATTCCTCTACTTCACCCATATCTAGGAGTTTATTGATTTCAGCCAGTCTTGCTACTTTGTTTTTTAGTTCCTCTGCCTTATCAAAAGGCTTCTTTACTTCTTCTTTGGCAATTTCAAATTGTTCTTTAGTAGCTACAAGCCTTTCTTCAAACCTTTTTAGACTATCTGGAATTTTATCTATTACATTGTCCATCCTTGTAATGTTTCCATCTCTATTTTGCCCTAAGTCCCCATAATGATTATTAGAGCCTTTTAGATTAAAGTTATGTTCATTTGTTATAACGCTATAGGTAACTTCTATAGGAAATCCCCTATATTCTCCAATAACCTTCTTATCTCTAAGTTTTATTCCTTTAATAGCTTCTAGGATTTTATCTCCTGCAATCTTTCTATCCTTTATTTCTTCATCACCAATTTTAATTGAAGTAAACTTATTATCTCCTGTACCCTGTGGCTCGGTTCTAACAATATCCTTTTTTGCTCCCTCAATCAATTTTTCATATTTCTCAATTTCTCTAGGATAGGTCTTAATAATTTTATCTTCAAGACTATAAAGATTGCTCTTATAGTTTCCTTCTAACATCTTTAATTTTGTAACTTCAATATCTAAGTCCATCTTTTCTTTTATAAGGGGATTACCTGTTGCTAAGGCTTTTATTTCAGCATAGGATAGGGTATTCTCATCAACATCTTCTGCCACTCTAGCGGGTGTTTTTGAGGTCATAATTTGAGAAATGAATTTTTGCTTATTTTCTATGGTTTGCCAGAGGTAGCTATCAAAGGTGTTTTCAGTAACATATCTAAATATTTTCACCTTATCATTTCTATTGCCACGCCTTACAATACGACCTGCCCTTTGCTCTAAATCTGCAGGTCTCCAAGGTACATCAAGGTCATGGGTAGCAATGAGTCTATTTTGTACATTAGTACCTGTTCCCATCTTTTGGGTAGACCCTAAAAGAATCCTTACATGGCCTTTACGTACTTTGGAAAACAATTCATCTTTCTGTTTTTCTGTATTAGCATCATGGATAAAGGCTATTTCATTTTCTGGAATACCCATATTCAAAAGCTTGTCCCTTATATCATCATAAACATTAAAACTTCCATCATTCTTTGGAGTAGACATATCAGAAAATACTAGTTGGGTTGAACGATTATCCCTTGTTTTATCCCAGATAGAATAAATGTTTTTCACACATACATTTACCTTGCTATCAGGATCATCAGGTAAAAGAGGATTGATAAGCCTTTGGTCAAGGGCTAATTTTTTTCCGTCATTCGTGATTTTTAACATATTATCTTCTTCTGGTTCTACCCTTCTATCCCTTACCCTGTCTGCTCGCTCTGAAATACCTTTTAAGACCTCTTTCTGCTCATCTGTAGGCTTTGTCACTATTGTCTCATACTCTGCTTCAGGAACTTTTAAATCAAGCATATCTGCTGTTTTTATATCTGCCACTTCTTTAAACATGCCCATAAGTTCAGGAAGGTTATAAAATTTGCTAAATCTTGTTTTAGCTCTATATTTATCTCCTTCAGGTGAAAGCTCTACTGCCGTTACAGTTTCACCAAAGGTACTTGCCCATGAATCAAAATGTTGCAGGTTGTTCTTTTCAAGTTCATCATATTGAAGATAGCGTTGCATAGTATAAAGCTCAGTCATACTGTTTGAGACTGGAGTACCTGTAGCAAAAACTACTGCCTTTCCTCCCGTCATTTCGTCTAAATATCGACATTTCATAAACATATCAGAAGATTTGAGTGCTTCACTCTGACCTATTCCTGCCACATTCCTCATTTTTGTATAAAGAAATAGATTTTTATAATTATGGGCCTCATCCACAAAAAGCTTATCAATTCCTAGTTCCTCGAAGGTAACAACATCATCTTTTTTAAAATCATCATTAAGTTTTTTTAGTCTACTTTCAAGTTTCTTTTTAGTATTTTGTAGCTGCTTTACTGTGAAATTCTGACTTCTGTCATACTTATACTCTTCAATGTATTCTAGGATTCCTTCAATTTCCCTATTTATATGATTTTCTTGATATTCTTTACTCATAGGTATCTTTTCAAATTGTGAGTGCCCTATGATAACTGCATCATATTCTCCTGTTGCAATCTTACCTATGAATCTCTTTCTATTCTTAGGTTGGAAATCTTTCTTGGTAGCAACCATAATATTTGCTCCAGGATAAAGTTCCATAAAGTCCCTTCCTATTTGTTCAGTTAGATGGTTAGGCACTACAAATAATGCCTTGTTACTCATTCCAAGCCTTTTTGACTCCATTGCAGAAGCAATCATTTCAAAGGTCTTACCTGCACCTACTGTATGGGCAAGAAGGGAATTTCCACCATAAAGTGTTCTTGCAACTGCATTTTTTTGATGGTCTTTAAGGATAATACCTGAATTCATGCCTTCAAAGCGAATATTACTTCCATCATATTCCCTGTTACGCACAGAATTAAATTTTTCATTATAAAGCTTTTCTAAACGGTGTCTCCTGTCTGGATCTTTAAATATCCAATTTTTAAACTCTTCTTTTAAAAGTTCCTGTTTCTGACTTGCAAGCATTGTTTCTTTTTTATTGAGTATGGAAGACCTACTACCATCAGGATTTGTAACCCTATCCCATACCTTTGTTTCTTTAAGATTAAGGGCATCTTCTATAATCTTATAAGCATTAACTCTACTAGTACCATAGGTCATATTTGCAAGGTCATTTCCTCCATCCTTGCTCTTACCCTCAATTCTCCATTCAGCTGTAAAAGGTGAGTATCTAACATGAATATCCCATCTTGCAAATCCTGGTGTTTTAAGAGTTTCAAAGATAAAGTTTTCTACATCTTTTTCTGGTATCCATGTAGCTCCAAGTCTTACTGTGATTTCTGAAGCAGTGAGTTCCTTTGGCATTACTTCCTCAAGGCTCAGTTTTTGTATTTTGAGGTTTGCAAGATTGTCTTCTATTTGTTTGAAATTAGAATTATCCTTATCCATAAAGCCTATAGAACCCTCAATATAATTTATATATTCATTTAAAACATTTATCTTATCTCTGATGTTTCCACTTAAATATTCATCAGCACTTACATAGTTAAAGGCCATAGGATTGTGCTTTTCTTTCTCTGTAAAGGGAAGTGCATTGTTTTCTCTGTCAAATTCCTTAATATCAAGAAAGATCTTGCCTTTTAAACTCTCTACTAAGACTTTTTCATCAAGGTCTGTAAGTTCCTCCATATATCCAAGGTCTACTCTTCCTTTTTCTGCAATAGAAAGAATAAGGGCTTCGTCTGGTGTGTCCACATGAGTTACTGGCACAGCCTTTTTTATTGTTCGTTTTGTAAATATATCGCCCTTTTCTTTAAACTTTCCTTCCTCAAGTTTTTCAATACTTGAAATAAGAGCAAAATTACTATCCTCAGATAAAAGCCTTGTATTCATTCTTCCATTTATAAACCCATTTTTCTTGCTAAATTCATCATATATATCATTAAGCTTTTTCTGTGCCAGTCTAATTTCAACTTCACTTCTATCTTCTAACTGTAAATCAATCACTTCTCTAAGAGCATTTCCAAGAGCTATATAATCTCTGATTTTATCTAGGTCTTTATCATTCCTATCAACTTCTCTCATTATGGAGTCTTCTCTCATATAGACCTTTCCATCTTTTTCGGTAAATGAGAAGTTCTTTACATTTTCATCAGCTGGAATAATCTCAGCTTCTTTTTCTCCTTCCTCTCTTTCAACTTTTATAGGCTCAATCTTTCCTTGAATCTTGTTTATAGCTTGTGAAAGTTCAGATTTTAAATCATGATTATCCTTGGCTTGACAGGTAGTGGTCTTCCCAAATCGACCAGATACCTCTGTCATTTGACCAAGTACCATTTGTGGATTTTCGACAAAATATTTGTTGTAACTTAAACCCTTATCATCTATTCCAAGTTCATACCATGGCTCTTCTCTTTCTATTACTGATTCCTTCTTTTTAAGGAAAATAATATCACTAGTTACTTCAGTTCCAGCCATACCTTTAAAAGTATTATTTGGAAGTCTTATAGCCCCAAGAAACTCACATCTTGCACCCAGATATCTACGAATTGAATCATCCTTTTTATCCATTGTTCCACTGGAAGTAATAAATGCAATTACTCCACCACTTCTTACCTTGTCTATTGACTTAGCAAAGAAATAGTCATGAATTAAAAAGTTGTTCTTGTCATATAATCTATCATTTACTTTAAATTCTCCAAATGGAACATTGCCAATTGCCACATCAAAAAAGTTATTGGAAAATGAGGTTTCCTCAAATCCCTTAACCTGTACATTGTTTTCGGGATATAATTTTCTTGCTATATTGCCTGATATACTATCGAGCTCTACACCATAAACCTTTGATTTCTTCATGCTTTCAGGAAGGCTTCCCATAAAGCTACCAACTCCACATGAAGGCTCAAGTATATTCCCATTTTCAAATCCCATGTTTTCAAGTGCTTGATAGATTCCATCAATAACTGTTTTAGGAGTATAAAAAGCCGTAAGTGTAGATTCTTCACAGTCCTCATATTCACTTAGACTAAGGTTTTCTTTAAGAAAGTTCCTTGCCCTTTCCCATTGTCCTGTTTTACTTTCATCAAATACCTCTGATAGACCACCCCAGCCTACATACTTAGCAAGAATTTCTTGTTCTTCTCTATTTGCTTCCCTATTTTCTTTTTCCAAAGTTTTAAGGACTTTTATAGCATTAATATTATTCTCCAGCCTTTCTTGTGGTGGAAGGCTTTCAGGAATAATTTCATCAGTAATAACAAAATTTTCAATCTTAGGGGTTTCTCTTTCGTCTTCTTGTCTATCTTCTATATCTTCAAAACCTCCAAAAGGAAAAGTCATTTGTTCATCTTCTTTAGCTTTTTCTTCATCAAAGTCATAAAGTTCAGTAGTATAAATAAACTCATTAAATTCATCTATGCTTTCAAATTGAAGCCTTCTTACCTGTCTTGCATCAATAATATATTCATCTTTCAATTCATAAGGAAGCATTTCTATAAGAAGCATATCTTCTCTTACACTTGTAATAATAAAAGGATTGTCCCATATTTTTATAACATTATCCCTAGTAATAGGCTCTCTATTTAACTCTTGGTCTTTTAAATCTATAAGATAATCATTTATTTTATAGGTTTTATAACCTTCTTCATCCATAAAAAGCTCTATTTCTCTTGAGTCTTCAAAGTTTTTACCCTTATAAAGTTGATATTCTACACCATCAACTAAAACCTGTCTTTCATCTTTATCAAGTTCTATATGATTAAGATTGCTTTTTGGAATTATAATAAATTCTGTACCTACTTTAGCTGCAATAAGTTCTTCATCTATTTGTTCTTCCCCTTGCATAAAAAGAATTTCTGGGTCTACCTCTTGTGAAACTTCATTTCTTGTAAAATCATCAAGTTCTCCAAAGAATACTCTATGAATTTCTTCTTCGCTTAATTGTTTTTTAAGTTCACTATTCCTTAATTCCTTAAATGTTTTAGGAAAATCTTCAAGAACAAGTCTTTCTGCTCCAATTTCCCTTAGTTCCTTAAGATTAAAGTAGCCCCATTCTGGTTCAAGACCTGCTACAAGACCATAAGCATCTTCTGTTTCAGGATCATACTCTGTCAAATACCAGGTCCAATTACTTCTAAATGGAATAATATATGCTGCATGAACTGTTTTATCTGCTGCAGATATTTCTTCAGTTTCTCCTAATCTAGGAACATTTTCTAATATTTCTTCATTCATAAGTTCTTGAGGATTAGCTTTTGAATAGTATTCTGGAACAAAAAAGGAAGCAGATTCATCATCCACTCCCTGATCCTCATCTATGCTTATTTCTTCATCTAATTGTAAACGTACTCCTTCATTGCCATCTCCCTCAACTCGTGATTCAAGTTCTCCATAAGACCTGTCCACTTCATCCAATCTTCTGCCTTCAGTTCCTCTGTCAGCCCAAAGCTTTCCATCATCCTCGATTTCTCCATCTCCATGAACCTCTTGGCTGTCTCTTCCACTTCTAGAAGATGCTTCATAAGACTTTTCTCCAGGAACATCTCTTGGAATAATCTCTCTTTCTCCTCTACCATGAAGTTCAGTCTCGCCTGGGCGAATCTGTGAGTCAGGTGTGTCTGATCCTTCATTAGAACTTTCTCTGTTACTTCCTTCATCTTCAAGGTTATCTCTTCCGATGTCTCGCATTCCCCAAATATCATCTGATACTCGTTCTCTACCTTCTCTTCCATCAGATATTCTTCCAACATTTCCTCGAAACTCATCATCTATCCCTCCTATTTTTTCTTCCTTATCTGTTATTTCTCTATTTTCATTGTACCGCTCAATTACTCCTTTTGTCAGCACCTTATTTTTATCAATCTCTTTATCTATAGCTACTGTTCTTTCAAGGATGTTTGCCACCATTAAATTTAGTTCATTACCTACTATTGTTAGTGAAATTTCATCAAGACTTCCAAGGATATCATTAATCTTGTTTCTATCAGCTTCATAATTTATATCAAGCCTTGCAGCATATCCTATTCTTAAGGACTCTATAAGAAAATCATTAAAGATCTTTCTATAATTAGGAGCTATCTTAAGTTCATTTAAAAGATAGTTACCCTTGTTGATTACTTCCATATATGCAATACTTTCAAGAATTTCATCTATTGTCATATTTTCAGTTTCATCTTCTCTAAAAGCTCCATTAAATTCAAGAACTCCCCTTAGGCTATCTTCCCCATTGGTTAATTCCCATAATTCTACTTGATTTGTAGCTCTTGTCATTGATACTGTTTGGCTGAGATCAAAGATGTAGGTTACTTTGCCATATTCTCCATAATTCTTATATATGGGGATTCCTCTTTCGCCACGCTTTACAGTTCTATTAAATTTCCTTCTCCAAAAATCAAATTCTCCACAGGCTCTTGCACTAGTATTCTTATCATAGATACTAAGCTGACTAGTAAAATCATATTTATAATTGTTTCCAATAGTTTTCATAAGTGAAATATATTCATCACTATTAGAGAGAACTTTTGCCTTGATGTCTTGTATCAAATGTTCAAAATCATTTATTCTCATGCTTTTTCTCCTCCTTGCATAATTAAAGGGTTATGGATTTTACTCCATCACCCATCTTTATAAACTTATAAGCTACAATTTTGGATTTCCTTTACTATCTCTTCAAGGACATTAACCACTATACTGTTGCCTGCCTGTTTATATAGAATACTTGACATACAGTTTTTTCTTCTTGGAAAAATCTTAATAAGCTTATCAAAATCACTATCATCAAATCCCATCAACCTAAAACATTCTCTTTCAGTAAGATACCTATACCTGTTATCACCTATAGCAAGTATTCCAGAGTTAGGGACTCTTACTTGCTTAGTAGATATGGTGTAGCAAAAGTCTTCTATTACTTGAAGTCTTCCTTGAAATTTTGGCTTATATTCTGGATCATAGAGTATTTTTAACATTGAAGGCTGCTTGACTAAAAATATATCTCCATAAGTCTTCATTACATCTTTTTCAAGGAAATCTGATAAATGTTTGGTTTCCTTGTGTTTTAGGTTTTCAAATTTAAAAGGATTTTTGCCTAGATAGCTAATAGCAAAAATCCTTTCTCTTTTTTGCGGTATCCCAAAATTTATTGAATTAAGAATCTCATATTTTGTTTCATAACCTAGCCTTTCCATTTCTTCAAGATAATAAAAAAAGGAAGCTCTCATTTTTCTATCAAGAACTCCCTTAACATTTTCCCATATTACCCATCTAGGCTTGTCTTGTCTTTCCTCTATTATCCTTATTGTTTCAAATAATAGACTGCTCCTTGTTCCACTTCCTTTTTTCCCACCAAGTTTTTCTCCTATCCTAGAAAAATCCTGGCAGGGACTACCATGCATTAGTAAATCAATTTTTTTATCTGGAAGACTATAATTGCATACGCTTAGTGGCTCATAGTTTTCATTGAAAAGTGCATTATAACTCTTAACACAGTTCTTATCTATTTCAACATAATCTACTATCTCAAAGGGAATTTTACTATTGATATAAGCCTTCCTTATAGCACCTATACCACCGAAAAGCTCTACCACTTTCATTTTTGTGAAATAACTTCCCTTATTCTTTTTTCTACATCTCCTATAAAATCCTTTAAATCAGCTTTTCCCTCTGAGATTTCATAAAGTTTCACTTCCCAATCTACTGTTGTATTTGGACTTCTAAGGAAGTCTGCTACTAAGGATACTAACTGCTCCCCCTTCTCTGTTGAAATAAGTTTCCTTTCATCTCTTTTTACAAGCCCTTTTTGAATAAGATTTTCAATTATTCCCGCCCTAGTTGCAGGTGTCCCTAATCCTTTAGTAATTATGTCTACATCTTGTTTTGCATCTTTACCAGCAAGCTCCATATCTTTAAGTAGGGTATCTTCTGAATAAACGTTTGGTGGACTCGTATATTTTACATTTATTTTCTTACCCTCAACCTTAAGCTTGTCACCCTTATCTAGCTTTGGAAGAAACTTATCTTCTTTTTTCTTCATATAAGAAGTAAGATATTTAGTATAGCCTTCATCTATTACTACTGTTCCTCTGCTGGTAAATTCACTGCCTTCTATATTGCATATAATCTTAGTATTTTCAATAACCAAATTTCCTGATCTTGCTGCTAAAAGCTTTACTTTTATCAGTTCAAATACTTTTTCTTCTGACCTTTGTAAGCTTGAAGTATCAAAATCAAGAGAAGCATTTGTTGGAATTATGGCATGGTGATCTTCGACTTTCTTAGAATTAAAAATACTTTTAAAATTCTTATCATCAAAGTCATTACCAAAGGAATCTACATATTTTTTTACATTATCAAACATATCATCAGTAAGAAACCTACTATCTGTCCTTGGATAGGTTATAAGTTTCTTTTCATAAAGGCTTTGTGCATAATCAAGTGTTTGTTTTGCACTATATCCAAAATACTTATTACATTCTCTTTGAAGTGTTGTTAAGTCAAGAAGCTTATCGGGTCTTGTAATCTTACTATTATTTTCTTTTTCCTTTATTTCAACAGTTTTAGGAATAGATGAAAGTAACTTCTTAGCCTTTTTTTCTTCATTAATCCTTGATGTTTCAAGGTTAATATCTTTTGCACTTATCTCAACAGTATAATACTTCTCTTTTTTAAAGTTTCTTATAGCCTTATCCCTATCTACAATCATTGCTAATGTAGGTGTTTGTACCCTACCTACTGAATAATTGTTACTATGAAGGCAAGAGTAATATCTAGAAAGATTCATGCCTACTAGCCAGTCAGCCTGTCCTCTTGCCAAAGCTGATCGATATAAATTTTCATATTCTCTACCGTCTTTAAGATTACTAAAACCTTTTTTTATAGCCTTATCTTCCATTGATGAAATCCAAAGTCTTTTCATAGGTTTTTTACATCTTGCCTGGTTATAAACAAGCCTGAAAATAAGCTCTCCCTCTCTCGCTGCATCACAAGCATTTATAACCTCTACAACTCTTTTATCTATTAGCAATTTTTTTAAAATGCTATACTGCTTCTTAGTATATTTTGAAACTTCATATTGGTAGTTATCAGGAAATATAGGAAGGTCTGCTATATTCCATCTTTTATATCTTCCATCATAACTCTCTGGACTACTCATTCTAATTAGATGACCTATGCACCAGCTAACTATATAATTATTTCCTTCAAGGTATCCATCTTTTCTTGAATTTGCACCTATGACCTTGGCAATACTCATTGCTACACTTGGTTTTTCTGCTATTACTAATTTCAATTTATTTCCTCCATTTCATTTTTAGACAAAAAAATAGCGACTCAGATATAATTACTTATCCGAGCCGCTATCATTATCTATTTATCTTGTTTTTACCAGGACTGATTAGGATTTTTTAGTGCGAATGTAAATACAATCTTCATCTTTCCATTAGTACTCTCCTCATATTTTGCAGTTTTAGTTTTTAAATTAAAATCCCATCCCCTATAACCATTCTTAAAGTCCCTATAATCAACATCTTCTGTTTCTCTCATATACTTTCCATTACTCTTTATTACACGAGTAAATCTCATCTTCATTCCAGCCATATCAATATCTTCACCATCATCATAAGTCTTCTTATCAGGTAAAGTTACAAATTTTTCGGGATACCATTGATTGACTTTAACACCTTCAGGTAGATTCATATCTTTTAAATTATTTTTATCCTTTTCTCTTTCAAGATTTTCTCTTAAATCCTTTACATCATCTTCAAGGTTTTCAAATTTTTCCTTATATTTCTCATTGTCTTTTTCAAGCTTATCCTTTTCTTTACTAAGATTATAAATCTTATCATCAAGTTTATTTATCTCATTATTTAACTTTTCCTTATCCTTAACTGACTGATTTTTTTGATTTTCTAGTTCTTTTTCCATCTCTTCTTTTGCTTTTTTCAATGCTTCTATTTCTTTATTCATCTTATCTATTTCTTTTCTTAAATCTGCTTCAAGCAAGTCTTTATCTTTAGATAATTGTTCAATATCATCTTCTAGTTTATCTACCTTTTTATCAAAGATTTCTATTGCCTGATTTAGTTTATCCTCTAGCCTTTCTTTTTCCTTATTTATTAAATCTAAATCATTATTTAACTCGTTAATCTCATCCTTAAGCTTTTCCCTTTCCTCCTTTGTCTTATTCTTTTCATCAGCCAGTTCTTTTTCAAATTCTGCCTTTTCTTTATTTATTTCATCAATCTTTTTATCTAAGTCATCAATATTTTCTTTCAGTTGATCTCTTTCTGCCTTAGATTCCTCTTTTTCTTTTTCAAGCTGATTTTCAATTTCTGTTTTTTCCTTATTTAATTGGTCTAACTTATCATTAAGGTCAGAAATCTTGTTATCAAGTTCTTCCTTATCCTTCTCATACTCAGCCTTTTCCTGGTTAAGTTTATCCTCCAGTTCTTCAATTTTCTTATTAAGTTCTTCTTCTACCGAATCCTTTTCTTTCCTTAAATCCTCAATATTCTTATCTAATTCTGAAATCTCATTTTCTAGTTCTTTTTTATCTTCCTCCATTTTATTTATTATGTCTTCCATCTCTTTTTCTAGATTTTCTTTAGATTCATTTAGTTCATCAGTTTTTTGCTTTAGATCTTCTATTTCTTTTTCAAGAGCCTTTTTATCTTCTTCTGATTTTTCCTTCTCATCAGCTAAGTCTTGTTCTAATTTATCCTTAGCTTCTCCAAGTTTATCAATTTTGTCTTTTAAGTCATTAATTTCCTTGTTAAATTCCTCCTTATCCTTAGCTGCCTGCTCTCTTTCTTCAGCAAACTCTTTTTCAAGTTCTGATTTTTCTCTGTCAAGTTCATCAATCCTATTATTTAGATCTTCAAGTTCTTTTTCTAGTTTTTCTTTTTCTATATTAGCTTTTATTTCATCAGTTAGATCTTTGAAAGTATCTTCTAGGTCATCTGTATCTGAATCCTTAAACTTATCTTCTCCACTTGCTACTTCTTTTAAAAACTCTTTTGCTTGTTCATTACAATCAACTGCGACTGTGTAAATATCAAGAACATCAATATTATCACTTTTTGCAAGATTAGCTTCTGCTAGGGCACAAAACTTACCCTTGCTAGTAGTGGTGTCTTGTCCTGCTTTATCATAATAGAAACTTCCTTCAAGAACCTCTTTGTTATTGTTCATATAATCATCAAGGTCAATCTTTGGTTCATAAATACGGTTTGCTTCTCCATCTGAAAGAAGGACTATGATTTTTTTATCTCCAGTAGAGTTTTTAAAAATCATTCTTGCTTCATGAATACCTCCTTGTGTAAAGGTCATATTCTTCGCAGACAGACCATCAATAGCACTGAAGAGCTTGTCCTCATCTTTTTTCCGGAAAAAGTCTGCTCCATCATTTTTGTGATGGATTACATTAGACTCAAAGCTAATAAGTGCTATATTTGTATTAATATCATAGGATTCTTGTTCCTTCCATATAGCCTTTGCCATATCTTTAGCTGAATTTTTAGCCTTTGTCATTTTAGTTCCACTCATTGAACCTGAAATATCAACTACAATAGTCATATCAACATCATAACCTGTCTTATCCTCTTTCTCACTTGCCAATACAGGAGTTACTGCCCCAAACATTATAGAGAAACTAAGCACTCCTGCTAGTATTTTTTTAAATAGTCCTGTTCTTTTACCCATTAAATCAAATCCTCCTTTGTATATTCAGTATCTTCATCTTCTACTTCACCATGATTTATCTCTTCATCATTATTGCTGAAAAAATCATCATCATTTGGAATCTCATCATCTTCAAAATCATCAAATCCATCTTCCTTAGATTTTACAAACTTAAAGTAATATCCAGCACCACCTACTCCCACTAGGATAAGTAGAACAATTAAAAAAGAACCTTTAGAATCTTCCTTCTCAGGTTCCTCTATTTCAGGCTCTTCTTTTTTTACTACTTCTTTTTTAGGTTCCTCCTTGACTTTAGATATGCCATTTCTTTCTTCATCTTGCTCTATCATATTTAGTAAATCTTGTTCAGATACCTCAGTTAACAGTTGAACATTAGAATCAGGCTGGTCGTGGTTAATAATCAGATGGAATACCTTGCCACTTTTTGTTTGAAAAGTAAGGAATTCTCTAGCATCAGCTTTTGGTCTTTCCCTCATCTGACCACCGCTAGCTTCCTCTCTAACATCTGCTACCTCACTTCTCCTAGGATATTCTTTATTATCTACCCCAACAGATTCTGTAATAGTCCCTCTTGCTTGACTAGGGTCTGACGGTTCATAAGGATTTTCCTTTGTTATAGTAGATTCCTCTTTAGGCTTATTTACATCTACCACAAATCCATTCCCTGTTTCCGCTGGATTGAGTGAAGGTTTATTTACATCAACTATGATGTTGTCCTCCTTGTCCTTTGCAGATTCAGGACTATTAACATCAATTACAAACTCTCTTTCAAGTTCTCCACTAATATCTGAAGCAAAGACAGTGGTAACAAAGTTTATCCCAATCATGCTTGTTATTGCAAGTACTAGTAATATTTTTATAATTTTTCTCTTATCATTGTTCTTTTCCATAGGTTAAATTCTCCTTTTCAGATTCTTTAAATACTTTATTTTCATTTTCTCTTGTTTTTTCTGCTTCAGTAAAAATCTTCACTGCTTCCAAAAGATTAATTTCCTGCTCATAACATATAGCCATAATCTCTTGACCTGCTATTTCCTCTTCTTCCAACCTTAAAAGCTCCAATTCATCTTCGCTTTTTTTAATTTGGTCTTTTAGCTTTTTTTGGTCTCTTTTTATTTTCTTATATCTATTTTCTGTTTTTTTATCCATTCATTAAACCCTCCTTCATTTAATAGGGAAATCCCCATTTTGCACTACTACCATAATAGGCAATCCAGTCTGAAAGCTTGGTATCTTTTACAATACCTATATTTTCTCTTATAATCCCATTTCCAACATAGATACCAACATGGCCATAAATCCTTCCTGCCTTAGTATGATTGTGAGTAGGTACTGCTACCATCATTCCAGGTCTAAGTTCTGAAAGATCATTGCTATGACAATACCAATAATATTGATCACAAGCATTTCCTCCAGGTCTTGGGAAACCTGCATTTACATAGACATTGCTTACCCATGCAGCACAGTAGCCGTTACCTGCTGTCGGTGTCCTATATGCTGCTGATACAAGAGCCTTTTCTTTATCTGAAAGATTAGGATTGTTTATAAGGTCACCTATTATGGCACTATCTGGTATAACAGGGGTTATACCACTTCCCCCAAAGTAGTGTTCCATATTACCACCTGTTTCAAGGAGTGCTTCATAGTGAGCAAGATTGTCCTCATATCCAATAAATTCCTCTCTTGCTACAGTATCAAGTTCTTTTTTCTCTACTGTAACTTTCAAAATATACCAATCATAAGGCTCCATTACACAGTATCTATCTTCACCACTTCCATAGCATACCTGCCTATATCTGGTTTCCACCACAGTTTCATAATTAACCTTATACATCTTATTAAATAGATCTTTTAATTCTCCACTAAGACTTGCAACATTGGTTACTTCTCCATATCTAGCAGTTATAAAACTTAAAAGCTCATGAATATCATGCCCTATATCAGTATCTCCTCCTACATGGTACTCATCATATCCAGGATAATAGCTTTCAATATTGGCAAGCTCATCTGCCAACTCATATTCATAATTAGTAAATTCGCTATTTATATCTGCGAGAGTCTCTTCACCTGACAAATATGTGGTACTCATAACTTGACTTGTTACTGATAATATTCCACCAATAAAAAAAGTTGCAATCTGGCTTAAGGTCATAAAACCTATAATAGCAACTGCAAGAAGAATAAGGAGTCTCCTAATATTTCTTCTTATAACCTGAGAACTTCCTTTTAAAATATTTTCAATTCCCCTTTTAAGTCTATCTTTGAAGGTAACTGCAATATTATGCTCTTCATAAATTTTCTTTTTCATTTGCTTTCTTTTAATCAGTTTTTTGTAGGCACTCTTCTTCTGAAAATTTTGATCCTTCTTTAAAGCTTCAACTTCCGTATTATATTCAGCCTTTGCCATGTTTTTCTTATGATTTAAATCCAGTTTTCTTTCAACCTTTAAAGGACTTTTCCTTTTCCTTTGAAGTCTATTCTGGGCATGTCTTGTCATGTTTGCATTAAGATATAAACCTTTATTTGCTGCATCAATAGCTACATTTTCATCACTCCCTGCTCTCATGTATTCAGAGGTTAAATAACTTGCTCCAGATATTCCTCCCAGAAGCTTACCTGTCTTACTGTACTTAGACTTATGGTAGAGTTTACTTGCTTTTTTCCCTTTATGAATTAACCTACTTTCAGTTTTCCTATATTTTTTCTCTGACTTCTCACTAAGAGTAATATTTTCTTTTAAAGATTTTTCATCTGTCCTATTATCCATGCCATCTTTAAGGCCTTTAACATCATCTGTGGTTAATTTTCCATCTTTCCTTTTATTTGTTTTTTTCTGACTAGCATAAATAGCTTTTCTTTTGTAATAATTTTTGTTTGAAACTTTGCCATTCTTATTAAGAACTTCTAGGTCATAGCTTGTTTCCTCATAAGCATCAGCTTTTATTTCTTCATCGTCTTTGCCAGAAATATTAGGATTCTCGGCATCTTCTTTTAATGAGTCATTGCTCTTAGTCTCTTTATCTGGTGTTCCATACTTATTGGTTTTTCTTTTATTCTTATTTATTGATTTATCATTTAAACTATCTAAGAGATTCCTATCACCTCCTACAATATCTTCCTTGTCTTCAGCTATTTCATTTTTCTTCACACTAGTCTTAACTTGACTATGTTTTAGCTTAGTTTTCTTCTTTATGATAGAATCATCAAATCTATCTTTCTCATGGACTCTCTTACCAAGGTAATTGTTAGTCTTTTTTCTTGCACCTATATCAAGACTTTTATCATCTCTTATAGTCCCTTTTAACTGGCTACTTTCTGAAGTTCTTTTTTCTAAATTGCTTGAATCACCTACCCTTTCCTCTTTTCGCCTATAATCAATTATTTCAGGAGTTTTACTATCCACTTTTTCCCTTTTATCCATATGCTTCTTTATTTGTTTTTGAGATGAAGAAAGCCCACTTTTCTTGTAAGTAGGCTCATCATTTTTCTCAACATTATTTAATTTAGACTTTGTTTCTATAATAGACTCTTGGAATCTTTGGCTATCATCAACCTTCTTTTCCTTATATTCTTTTATTTTTTCTCTCTTACCTATGTCAAGATTAGTTCTCCTTTTTTTCTTATTATTCTCATTCATTTTTTTACTCCACTTCCTCAGGCTTTGTTGTCATCTTCTGATACAGAATCGTATCTTTAGGGAATTTATCTACAAAGGGAACTATGGTGTTTCCAAAGAATAATAATCCCTCTCCTGCATTAGAGTTTGTAACATAATTTAATTGAAAAGGAGAAATTTTAAGTTTCTTGGCTAGGATTTCCCTATCTCCAGATGCTTGATTAAGCATAAGGACAAAGTCTGTATTATCAAAGATATTTTCAATTTCAGCACTTCCCAAAAGGTCTTTCACATTTTGAGTTATACCTGTTGGCACTCCACCCCACTTTCTAAATCTTTTCCATATTTCAACTGAATATTGGGCAGTTTGCTGGTCCTTTAGAAGCAAGTGAAACTCGTCAATATAGTATCTTGTTGCCCTCTTTGCTCCCCTATTTGAAGAAACCTTATTCCATACCTGGTCTTGTATTACTAACATTCCTATTTTCTTAAGTTGATTTCCCAGCTCCTTTATGTCAAAACATATAAGCTTTTTGTTAAGGTCTACATTACTTCTATTATTGAATACATTTAAAGAGCCTGTAACATAGATTTCCATTTCTGTAGCTAGTTTTCTTCCCACACTTTCCTCTTGCTCTTGAAGAAGATTATAGAGATCACTTAGTATAGGCATATTCTCAGGTATAGGATTTTCAAAGTAGTCCTTATATATTTTAGGAAGACACCTATCTATTACAGATTTTTCAGCTGCAGTTAGCCCACTTCCACCTACTACAAGTTCAAGCATACTCATTATAAAGTTTGCCTTATCCTTTAATGGTGCGTCTCCATCCCCATAGTTCATATTAATATCAAGAGGATTTAGATAATCTTTAGACTTGGTTGAAATCTTGATAACCTCGCCATTAAATTCCTTTACAAGGCTTCCATATTCCCCTTCTGGGTCTGTAATAATTACATCATCATCAGTAACTAAAATAGCATTTGCCATTTCCCTTTTAGCTGCAAAGGACTTACCAGCTCCCGGTGTCCCAAGAATAAGTCCATTAGGATTCTTTAGTTTCTTTCTATCTGCCATTATTAGGTTATGTGAAAGAGAATTAAGCCCATAGTATAAGCTTGTATTTGAACTCATAAATAGTTCCTCTGTTGTAAAAGGCATAAATACAGCAGTTGATGAAGATGTCAGTTGCCTTTTAATTTCAATCTTGTTTACTCCTAATGGTAGAATAGACATAAATCCTTGCTCTTGTTGGTGGTCTAATCTTTTTAATGAACAGTTATTACGGTTACATATTGAAGAAATCTGAGCTATAGTATTGTCAAGTTCTTCCTTGTTTTTACTTAAATTCATAATTGTAAAGGTTACATAGAACATTCTCTCATCCCTAGACTGGAGATCAGTCAAAAGATTCTTTATATCATTACCATAAACATTAAGGTCTGATGGAATAATATCCATATCATAACCAGCTCTTACGGCTTTTTTCTGCTCTTCAATCATCATTTTCTGAAGATCAGTATTCTTTCTTTTTACCATTTTGATAGCACCTACCTGGTCTATAGCATGAATATGAAAACTTACATACATATTATCTTCAATAGAAAGAATTTCTGATAAGAACCTATCTGAAAGTTCACTTGCTAGAATCTGAAAATGGCTCAATGAACAGATATAGTTCCCCATCTGCATATATTTTGGACTTGTGAACTTGAATGTACTGGGCATTATGAGTTTTCTTGTGTCCCTATCTTCAAGTCCTTGTCCGTCATAATCAAACACTTTATCTGGATTTAGCATATCGTGAAGTAGCTTTAGCCTTTCAATACCTATTAGTGTTTCAGCTCTTACCTCCATACTTTTAAGATTTGATAAAACATCTATCTCTATCCTTTCAAGTACAGGTTTTGCTTGTTCATAGGTATCTGCCCTTGTACTTACAATAATATACTTTGACTTTTTAAGACCATTGTTCCCTTTAGAAAGCTGATCCTTAAGCATTTCCCTAAACTCTTCTCTTATCTCATCAAAATCATCTCCCTTATCTGGTATAGTAATTGCATTTTCCATTTCCTTGATCCTTCCTACCTGGTTAACGAAGCTTAACTGAAGCTCTGTTGTAGAATCAAAGGAATTTAAAAAGCCTGCAAATTGATTAAAGATAAGATCTCTATCTTCCTCAAGTGCAAGCTGATAATTTATATCCTCATATTTTATAAGTTTATTGTACTTTCCCTCACCTACATAGCAGATTCCATTTCTATACATCTTCTTATAGGGAATGGTATCTTCAATGGTGTATCTTTTCTTTTCTTTCTTAAATAAATCAAGGAATGAAGAGCTTTTCTTATGATTAGACTTAAGATTTTTTGTTTCTTTAGCTACCTTTTTTAACTCTTTTTCCTTTTTTTGTAGTTTTTCTTCCTGTCTTTTTCTTTTTTCTAGATTTCTTTGCTGAACCTGATTTTTTGCCATTTATGTCTTGCTCCTCCTTCCTCATTTCTATGAACTTGTCCTTACTCACCCTAACTTTAGGCTGGTGTTTTTCATGAAGATATACATATTTAAGGTACTTCTCACATGAAAGACCATCTTTTTCATAAAAGACCACAAAGAAAATAGGGATAGTAATTATAAGCATTAAAAAGACAGCAAGGTCATTGCCAAGAGCACCTCTTGTCTTTAGGTATGTTGGAATACCGATAAGTCCTGCTACTGCAAATCCAATAAGCTGCCTTTTAGTAAGATTAAATGCTACTTTAGTTTTAACATTACTTAAATCTTTGGGTATCTGAACGTAAGCCAATCTCTATCACCTCTCTATTCCATTAGCTTTTCTATTATTCCTCCAAGGTCTACTTCAATTTCCTCACTTTCATCTATACTTTCTGCTAGTTCTTCTAATCTACCTTTTAATATTGTTTTACTTTCACTTACTCCTTTTCTATTTTTCTTAATCCTGTCAAGTTCTTCAAGATGACAATAGATAGTAGCAATTTCATCTTCAATATCATAAATTCTCTCATCAAAGTCTTCATAATTATCAGTTGTCATTTTTGTAAGACTATTATGAGCTTTTGCAATCTCCTTCATAGACCTATTTAAGCTCCATGCTTTTTCATCAAGATTTTTTAAAAAATCCTCTGTATAGTAGACTCTTTTTGTAAGTTCGTCTATCTTCCTTCTCTTTTTAATTTCAGAAGCTATAAGACCTACTCCTGTAAGTGCTAGACCTACTATTACTTTCTTATTTTTAAGTTTCAATTACATTCCTCCCAAATATATTTTTAATGAGCATTCATTATGCTCTTTGCAATTGTTCCACTCTTTAACATCATAATTCCAAGAAGTACCGTATATCCAAGAACTCCGAATATGCTGGCATGAATATCTGTGGTTACATGAATTGTTTTTACAAGTACCGCATATATTCCAAGGCATATCATAAGAAACAATCCTTGAAGCCCTAGTGCAAATAATCCCTTGATATAATTTGTTCCAATCTGTCCCCATTCTTTATTTCCCATGGTTGCAAATGGAATTGCTGATACTGAGCTATAAAGCAAATTTCAATCATTCTTCCATAGGTTATTACTATGATTATGATTGATACAACCTGTATTGAAAGCTTCACAAGCGAAGTATCCAAGGCTATCAGTATCAAATTCCATAAGCTTTCATCTTTAAGATTCTCTACCATTGCTGCTACATCCATGGAGTCGAGGACTGCGCTTGTATTTATCACTCCCGCCGCCTTAGTTACTAGTGTCTGTGATACATCAAATACTGCCATCGAGAATGTGAAAGCATTGCTTACAAGCCATACTGCAATCCACATCTTGATGATATATTTAAAAAAATCGAATGTATCGGTATCAGAGTGCATATTGTTTTTTTCCATGACCATATTTATGAGTTCTATGCACAAGACGGCGGTTATGATAATTCCCGCTATAGGAATCACTACAGTGTCGTTAATATTCTTTACAAAGCTGAATACCTCTGCATTCCAGCCACTTGGTGTTTTCCCGACTTCCGTAGCTACAAGACTTACATTTTCATTTATATCTAAGAACATTGCTTCAAGGTTTGCTTGGATAATTCCGATGAAAATCTCCTGGAAAAATTCAGTTATCTTATCGAAAAGTCCAAACATATTTTATCTACCTCTTTCTTAGTTAAGTGTATTTGCAAGTAAAGGTATAAGCTTCATTCCAATAAGAACAATACCTCCGCCTGCCATTAGTTGTTTAATTCCTTGTGACTTTGCTCCTGGGTTGTCATTTCCATATCCCTCCATAAGGTTAATTACTCCCCAAGCCCCTAAACCTGCACCTATTGCTGTAACCAAAGTTTGTAACACTGCTATTCCTTCTGTAAAAAATGCCATGTTATTTTTCCTCCTTATTTTCTTTTTCAATTTTATTCATATGTTTTACTATAAAATTCTTATATAGCTTGTCATTATTTCTTCTTTCCCTAATATAACCAAAGACATGGACAAGATCTCCAGCCTTTAGTTCCTTTGCTACTTCTGACCATTCACCATAAGCTGCACAGTTTGTATAGTGCCTTTTCCCATTCTTCTTTTCTACAAGGGAGAAATTTGTTACATTGATAGTTTCACCATCCCAGTCAAAAGAAACTGATTTTACCTCTCCTACCACATTAGCTGTTACATTTTTCATATCTCTTTCTTTGAAAGTTTCCATTTTAAATCCCTACCTCCTAATTTTCTTTTATAAAACCAAAAGCGACTGGACATGTTGCTTATCCAATCGCTATAAATCAAATCTATTAACTTAATTGCCCTCTTTTTCAGAAGGACTTCTCACCTTAACTTTCATATGTTCACCTACAATCTTGTTATTATGGACTCTTTATTGAGCCTTGCCTTACCCTGTCTTTTCATATATTCTTCAACATCAAAATAGTTCTTATCGTCATAGTCCTCTAAAAGCTTGTAATTCTTATGTTTTGTAATATCAAATTTTTCTGAAAGAAAAGGTCTTACACCTCTAAGCTGCATAATGCACTTGCTTCCATCCATTACAAAAAGCTCATCCTTGGTCATAAGCTCCTTACCAGTCTTCTGATAGTTAAGCCCAAAGGACTTCTGATTACTCCTTGTTTCTGATGTGTTAAATAGGTCTATAGTTTCCTTGCCTAATGTTTCTGAAATCTCTTTTAAAGTACCATTCTCCTTTCCTCCTAAGAATAAGGTTGTATCACAGTTTCCTATTATGGTATCTGCATTATCCTTGTAAATTGCCTTTAGTTGTGATTGTGCCTGTAATACAATACAGGCACTTATTTCTCTTGAACGTATTGTAGCTATAAGTTTTTCAAATTTAGGAATCAGTCCAATATTTGCAAACTCATCAAGAAGACACCTTACATGAACTGGTAGCCTTCCCCCATATACATCATCAGCCTTATCACAGAGTAAGTTAAACATCTGGGAATACATTAGTGATACAACAAAGTTGAATGTGTCATCTGTATCTGAAATTATAACGAATAAGGCCGTCTTTCTATCTCCTAGGCTATCTAGTTCCATTTCATCTTCACTCATTAGATCTCTAAGTTCCTTAATATCAAAAGGAGCTAATCTTGCACCACAAGATATTAAAATGGACTTAGCAGTTTTTCCCGCTGCTAACTTGTATTTACGATATTGCTTAACTGCAAAATGGTCTGGGTCCTTTTCTTCCAAGGCTTCAAACATATAATCTACTGCATTTTTAAAGTTTTCATCCTCCTCTCTAACTTCACTTGCATCTATCATGGCCAGTAAGGTTGTAAAGTTTTGTTCCTCTTTAGGAGTTTCATAAAAGATGTATCCTATAAGGGCTGTATAATAAAGCCTTTCAGCCTTTATCCAGAAATCTTCACCTGCTTTTTCACCATCCCCCTTTGTATTTGCTATAATTGTCTGAACCAGTTTAAGAATATCTTTTTCACTTCTAAGATAGGCAAAGGGATTGTATTTCATACTCTTTTTAAAATTAATTGTATTTAATGTTTTTATCCTATAACCACTCATTTCTAGCATTTTTCCACACTCATGAAGAAGACTTCCTTTAGGATCAGTTACTACATAGCTTGAATGTAATTGCATTAAATTAGGTTTTACAAAGAATCTTGTTTTACCAGAACCTGAACCTCCAATTACAAGTACATTTTTATTTCTTGCATACTTGGGATTCATTGGTCTACTATTCATAGTAATTCTTTCAGTTTGAGTAAGAAGAAGATTATTCCTAAAATCATCATCCATGTATGGAGCAATATCTTTTGCATTACCCCATCTTGCAGATCCATATTCCTCTCCTTGTCTAAACTTCTTTGCATTTTTACCTTTACTATAAATAATAAGCTTAACTAATACAGCTAGAATAAAGCCTACAAGTAAATCCATTGGATTAAAACTAGGAAGATAGTTCATTGTTTCTATTTCCAGGACCGATTGAAATAAGCGGTCTATTAAATCACCTCCTACATATGAATTTACATGGTGAGAAAAAATATTTCCTAAATAGAAAAATGCAAGATAAGGTATGTTCTTTTTAAGAAAAGCCTTCTTATCTTGCACATGGAGTAAATCCTTTATATCTCTTTTAATTTTTTCTATTACACTCAAATCCTCCCCTCCTTCATTTGGAATTTTTACCTTTCCTCACCTATTTCCTTTTTATTAGCCCTCACCTTTGCAAGATGAGTCTTATCTGCCTTCTCTCTACATTCCTTAAGAAGTTCAATGGTTGATTTTTTCTTCCTAGCTAACTGCTTTTCTGAAAGTTTTATCGGCTTTCCTTCAAGTATAAAGTCAGATATATCAAGAAAGTTATATTCTTCATCTTTTGGAATAATTTTAAAAATTGAATTAACAAAATGGTCTTTACCAACCACCTTATAGGTTTGTCCATAAACTGATAAATTTAAAAACCCTTCATCATCAAGAAGAATATCTACACCATTTTTAAAATCTGCATATTCCACAAGCTCATATATATCCCATAGGCTTGTATCAAGAACCTCCATCTCTTTATCTTTGTGAGCTATATCTATATATTTGTGAAGTACTATACAGTCATAGTCTTCAAGTTCTGTAAGTTTTCCCATTAGTTCATCTATTTCTTCATTATGTTTATTAAATTCAAACTCATCACAGTCAATACAGCTTTTTTCATTTAACATTAACATCTAAAGTTACCTCCCTTCTAGATTTCTCCCATCTCTTTAAATAAGGAGAAGAAATATGCTCTTCCCTCAGGTCTAACTACTGTATAGACTCCAGGTTCTCCGTTATATTTATTGATATAGTCCTTTAGTTCAAAGTAATCAGCCGCAGTTGAGTAAAATCTAAGCTTTCCTTTTTGATTTCTATAAAGGTAGCCTCTATCTATCAGTGTGTTTATAAATCTATTTTGAGGAACTCCTAACTCCTTTGCAGTATCCCTAAGGCAAGTACAGTCTCCCAGGGAAATAAATCTATCAAAGAACTCTCCTTTAGGAATAAGACCTTCTAATTCTTCTGTTCTAGCTTCTATTTGTCTTAAGGCTACAAGATAACCCCTTGCCAAAAGCTCTTGATCATTCATTTCCTCCTGTCCTGAAAAATATCCACCATGTTTTCTAATTGAAGGTAGAACTTCACTTGTTACCCAGTTTTTAAATCTTATGGCACTTTCAAGTTTACTTCCAAAGATAAGTGCATACATTCCAGACTCATTTACTACTAGCAAATTCCTACCTTGACCTGATACGGTAAAACACCGTTTCAGCTTATCTCCCTCATGAACATGGCTTGCAATAGCATCACTTGGTCTTTTGTATCCTAAAGCTTGGGCTATATCCATTCCAACAAACCATGGCTCATTATCAATCAACATTGTCCTAACCTGTCCAAACTCTGAGTTTCTAAATATTTGTATTTTATTCATTTCATTCACCCCACCTTTATCCTAAAAGTAAATCTCTAGTTTCTCTTAACTTCCTTTTTCCTAACTCAGTTCTTATGTCTTTTCCTGCAATCTTAACAGGAATACACATCTCTCTAATCCTTGAATAAATCCTCTCTTTATCAATGTCATTACTTCCATTCATAATCACACCAAGGGGAATATTCGTTGAAATAATAGTTGGTTTCTTTGATTCATACCTAGTGTTTATAATCTGATAGACCATTTCATTTATATATTCTGTATTTCTTTCAATCCCAAAGTCATCGAGAATAAGAAGAGATACGCTAGATAACCTTCTGTAATAGTCATTTTTATCAATATCAAAACCTCGTTTTTCAATATCATTTATAATTTGAGGAATATTTCTCATCTTAACTCTTATTTGATATTCCTCTATAATCTTATTTGCTATACAAGCTGCTAGGTAACTCTTTCCAGTTCCTACATTCCCATGAAATATAAGGCCACTATTGCTTTTTGATAATTCTTTGAAGTTCTTAACGAAGTTCTTTGCTATGATAACTTCCTGTCTATCAGGTTCTATGACCTTATCCAAAGTGCAACTTATAAGGTTTCTGCTGGTATTAAAGCATTCTTCTTTAAGTCTTCTAATGTGGTTTGCCATTTCTTCATCTTTTCTTTTAGTTTCTTCTTCTCTATCACATTTACATCTCCTACCAAATATTATTTTTTTACTCCCCAGACAAGCAAGTGGTTCTGAATCTATTTGTTCACCACATTGTCTACAGTAAACATGCTCATCTTTTTCAAATGCTTTATTTGCATTAAAAGAAAATTCTACTCCATCAATCTCAATTGTTTTTATTTTATCTTCCATTTTCTCTACCCCTCTAATTATTTAAGTTCCATTCACTCTCATAGTCTGAAGGATTACCTGTATAAGTCTTTTTGTTTTTAAGCTTTCCTTCACTCTTATCTTTTAAATACCAGGTCATAATTGTTGAAGCATGGTCTCTATATGCCTTTCCTGTACTCTGCATATAAGCTGATAATCTTTCAATATAATTATTTAGATCAGGAATCATATCTTTTAGTTTTCTTTCTTCTTCATCAGAAATAATTACATTTAAGAAGGTTCCTTTTTTATGGTTTTCACTAAAATCAATATAACTATTATCAATCTTATTATTCTCTATATAGTTAGGTTGTCTTTTTGACAAGTCTTGACTTATCTTTTTCGCCATTCTTGACTTATCAAAATCGCTATTCTTGAATTGTCCTTTTGACAAGTCTTGATTTTCCCTTTTGACAGGTCTAAACTGTTCATTTCTAAAAACACTCATAAAATCTTTAACATAAATTTTAGTAGGATTTCCTTGTCCAGCTCTTTTCTTTTTTATAAGACCAAGCTCTTCAAGATCCTTTATAAGCTTTACTGCTTTTTTCGTTCCACAAGCTAGTTGTGTAGCTGTTTCTTCTACAGTAAAGTAGATATAAACCCTTCCATTTTCATCTATCCAGTTATTCTTATAAGACAAAGTACTCCTTGATAAATACATGGAATAAAGCACCTTTGCATCTATTGATAGGCCTTTAAATTTCTCATCTTCAATAAGAACTATAGGTAAACGGATAAATCTAAAACTTTCAGCGTCTCTTCCATAAAAATAGTCAAAATCCATTCACTTCACCTCTTCTCAATAAAAAAGACACCTAAGATTTCTCTTAAATGCCTACTCATTTTATCTCTCTTGTTGGTGATGTTTTTCCTTCACCTTATCTTTAACTACCGTATTTTTCACCCTCTCTTTAAATTTGTTTAAAATATCTCTTGTTGAGTCTCTCCTATTTTCCTTTTTCTCATATCTTTCTATGGCCTTTTTAAAGGCTAGATCCACTGCCTTTGTATCTTTTGCCTGGAAGAATACTGAATATAGTCCTGACTCTTTATTTTTCATTACAGAAAAGTTTACTCCATATCGATTAAGTTGGTTTTTAAGTTCCTTAACTTCACCCTTTTGTAAATCAATATTTTCCAGCTGACCTTTCTTTACCATATCCTTAAGTTTCCTTGAATTAGTTTTTCTTTTCTCACTAAAATAGTCTGCAAGTGGTTGGCTTTTTTCAGCGGCATCTTCTATAATCTTTTTCATTGCTTTTAAGATAGCCTTTGCTGAATACTGAGCCACTTTTATCTCAATATTTATAGCCTTATTATTAACTTCATCATTTACCATCTAGGCAACCTCCTTTCCGGGGAAAATAAAAAAAGCGGCCCAGACTTTTACATCTGAACCGCTAAAGTTTTGATTCTATAATTTTTTGTTATTTTTAGTTTTATTACTGATGTGAGGTACTTTATAAATTATGTGTCGCAAACTATTCTTTGTTATTTAATGCTTTATTGATGGTTTCTTGAATAAGAGGACTACAGCATTTACCCAAAGGATTGTTAATTTCGCACTTTCCATTTTTCATTGCCCCTGTAAGTCTAATAATATCTTTAATATTCTTTGCACCATCATCTAAAACAGCGTATATAATTTGTTGTTCTGTAACTTGGTTGCAATAGCATATATATTTGGGATTTGCATTCTTTTTTAACCATATAGGAACTTTAACTTCTTCCTTATAAAAAATTCTTTCATTGTTTAAGTTATAATACACGACATCACAATCTTCATTCATACATAAATAGTAAGTTTCTTCATTTACAACCTTTCCCATAAGGTTTTCTGATACCATATGCTTTACAGTTATATTTTTAACCTTTTCTCCTATTTCGTAACATTTGGGGCAATTTTCTTTTTCTTCCACTGTACCAATGGTTTTTTGTATTGAACCTCAGCAAGATTGATTTATCTTATTTTCTTGACTCACTTTATTTCCTCCTGTCTAAATAAATATTATTTCTATAGTTAATCAGGATATCTAATACCTCTTTCAATGTATCTACAATATATTCTCCCTGCCGGTATCTCCTTTTTTCTACTATAACTCGAACTTGGTCCTTAGATTCAACCACATCTATTATTCTTTTAGGATATTGAACCCATTTCCCTATCTCCTGATATTCTTGATTCATAATAATAAATGTTGGTGTAATAACTTTTTCATTAGGCATAAATTTACTATAACTATCTGTATCTATTACTTTAAGTTTTATATTTTCATTATTTTTTTCTAACCAATGAACTACAGGAATATTAATTATAGAATCAATACACCAGTTTTCTCCAATCGCAAGGATATTAAATTTGCTTGTTATACTACTAACCTTTTCTAAATCTCTCTCTAAATTTAAATAATTTCTTATCGC
This sequence comes from Tissierellaceae bacterium, assembly GCA_018434075.1. Taxonomy (GTDB): domain Bacteria; phylum Bacillota; class Clostridia; order Tissierellales; family Tissierellaceae; genus Soehngenia. The sequence goes on along the minus strand of JAHDQA010000037.1, from coordinate 22,204 downwards.
ATTATTAGCATAATTCTTATATCTATCCTGAGCAGTATCGTAAAATTGTTGAAAAGTAGCTCCAGAGTTAAATATTTGCTTGTATTTCAAATTATCACTTCCTCCTAAAAAAGTAAGTTACTCCATATAATTTACTTATTATTTATCTAATTAAATTTTACCCTTTGCTCTACTAAGATATTCAACATGAACATAATACTACATATACGCAACTGATTACCATCTTAAATATAATTATACTAAATAATTGTAAATTATTACAGACCCAAAATCCTTACTTCTCATGCACTACTTACAACAATTAGATCCTAATTACTCTAAGCAATGCATGAAATATATTTGTTTAAAGTTCCTGAAACCCTTGATTTAATAATAAAAACTGCACCCATCACTATTATGACACGTTCCCCTGTTGTATGCCAAATATATCCTCCAGCTGCAGTTGTGCCCATCTTCTTGTAGTTGGTTGATACTACAATACGTGATAAGATACGTTCTGCAGCAGCTATTTGATAAGGACGCATTACAAGGAGCAGATCTTCAGATGTAAAAATACAATATTTTGTTAGTATATTTAAGAGGGTATGTTTGGCAAAAAAAGTTTTAGTAAAATCCACAAGGTCAGGAATAATTTTGTTATTTGCATCTGCCCAAAAGCTTGTAAACTCAAAACTGTTGCTTGTTTTTTTACTTCTTCGACGTTCACTGCTACTTTGTTCCTTGATATGTGCGTTTCTTGTGGTGTTGCTATAATACTTTGTATGGGTGCCATTTGAGATTACAAATATTTGCACATACTCAAATAAACCAGAAGCCGCCCAAAAACTGTCACGCTGGTATCTTTTTATCTGGTTGAAGGCTTCACGGATAGCAACACCGCGCCTCTTTAACTCCACATGGACTAATGGAAGTCCATTTACAAGGATTGTTACATCATATCGGGTTTCATGCTTGCCGCCTGCTTCTTCGTATTGATTAATAACTTGCAAACGATTGTTATGGATATTCTTCTTATCCAAAAGGTATATGTTCTTTGTTGTTCCATCTTCACGTTTTAGAATCTGGATATGGTCATCTTGAATCTTTCTAGTTTTCTCAACAATCCCTTCATTTGTATTGGCAATACATTCTGTGAAAAATCTATCCCATTCACTGTCAGTAAAGGTGAATTCATTAAGCAGTTCAAGTTGCTTTCGGAGATTTGCTATCAATGAAGCTTCATTGTGTACTGAAATATATTCATATCCTTGTGAAGTTAGTTGCCTGATAAACTCCCGCTCAAGTTCCGCCTCGCTTTGATACTTTTCAGGACGGACATAATATTCAGCTGCATATTCAGCAACAACCGTTGCTTCGTCAGTACTTGCAACGATATTGTATATACTCATGCCTTCACCTCCTTGAAAGATAACAGTATATCCCTGTAATATTCATACTGCTTTTGACGTGCTTCGATTTCGGCCGGAATGCCGCTGGTTAAGTCGTTGCAGAGAGCGTCAAAGCGATCGAGAATAGCTACGATGCGCTCTTGTTCTTCAATGGGAGGGACTGGTATAAGATAGTTTCTTATCATTTTTAAGTTTAAACCGCCACGTGTACCATCTCCCGAAGATATTAATCTTAGATTTTGATATTGTGTTTTCAAATAGTAATATAGAAAATCGCTCTTTACTTGTCCATTAGGTACTATAGAACACAGAGATTGATTCGTACACAGACTTATTCTTGTAATTGCAACCATACCTCGAGTTTTACCTTGTCCAGCAAGTGCCACAACTACTGTATTTGCTGGAACCATTTTTGTACTACAACTATCATATCCCAATTGTGTTATCTTCTTTTCAGTATCATAAACCTGTCCCAAATTCACTTCACCAGAACTCATCCACGGAATAGAGCCATTATCCCAGTATTCTTTCTTTCTTGTTGGTGGTGTTGCACCAGCATAGCATTCAGCAAATTCTCCTATCTTCATCCACTTGACACCAGAGTCTTCTCCAAACGTAAACAGCAAATCCCTATAATACTCATACTGCTTTCTTCTTGCTGTAAGCTCTGCTGTAAGCTCTGCTGTAAGCTCTGTGAAATTGTCCAGAATACGGACAATTTCCTGCTGCACAGGTAGAGGGGGAATGGGGATAACAAAATTTTCAATACTTGATATATAAACATGTGGTATTCCTCCACCTGTTTTAGTGGCAAATATTTTATCCTGCATATTAGACAAACAATAGTAAATATACTTAGTGAGATTACCTTCCTTTCCTTTTATTGAAAAAGCATCACAAACAAATATGGGCTCATTCCAATATTGAACATAACCGGCACCAACTCCGCTCCCTGCAACAGTAATTGTTTCATTTTCTCTGTTGTAGATATCACAATAAAATGCAGGTTCCGTTCCTCCAGATACTACTGGATAAATTCCCTCTGTTGCATTTTTCTTTGTAAGTGATGTGCCTCGTTGCATTTCTGTTACATCTTTTAATTTTCGATATTCCACCCCATCAGGGCAAAGTTCAGCAATCAATTCATCTAATTTACTCATTGCTGTCACCACCTTTAGCTATCAGCTTTTTTACCTCGCGGTCAAAATCAGAAACAATTTTTTGCCTCTTATTAAAGTGAATATATTCTTCTTCTGCCTTTGCATCAGCCTCTTTTTTTGAAATGCTTCCCTTATCCTTTAATATCTTATATTTTCTAAAGGAAAGAAACTCATTAATGCTTTCTGAGAACTCTTCCATTGTAAAAGTGTTTTCCCTTTCAATTAAATCTTCGATATAATCAAAATAACCGGAAATTGCCCTTTCCAATTGCTTTATTTGTTTTTCCTCAAGATAGTTTTTTGCAACTGTAACATCGGATTTTAATATTCGCCCGTCTGGTGCGTTTTTCCATGTTGTAAGACCCATATTTTCTTTATTGCGATCAGATTTTGAATAAATAATTTCTGCCGCTGTTTGCCCAGTGATAGCATAATGAAATTTATTTTGCACCATGGCATAAAAATCACGTGTAACCTGCGCATCCTTGTCATAATCTATACTGCACTCAGCAAATATATCGGTGATTTGCTGCCAAATGCGCCTTTCGCTGGCTCTGATGGAGCGCACACGTTCGAGAAGTTCACGAAAATAGTCTTTGCCAAAAGCAGTTTTACCCTGCTTCAATCTTTCATCATCCATAGCAAAGCCTTTTATCATATACTCTTTTAATACACCAGTTGCCCAAATTCTAAAATGTGTTGCTTTGCGTGAATTAACACGATAACCAACTGAAATAATGGCATCAAGATTATAGAATTTTGTTTTTCTTTTCACTTTTCTTGAGCCTTCCTGTTGAACTACCGAGAATTCCTCGGTAGTTGAACTTTCATCAAGCTCACCATCTGCGTATATATTTTTTAGGTGTAAAGATATATTATCTGTTGTACAATCAAACAATTCCGCCATTGCTTTTTGGGTTAGCCAAATGGTTTCGTCTTTAACAACCGCATTAACCGATACATTTTCTTCAGGAGTGTTGTACATTAAAAATTGAAGTTCTTTACTCATTTGCCCACCTCAATTTCCGCAATAATCTTATCTATTTCTTCCCTCAAAACCTGCTCTCTCGCCACAATCTTTTCTATCTCAGCATTGAGGGCAACAATATCAATCTTTTCTCTCGTATCCTCTTGTTCCACATATGTTGAAACAGACAGGTTATAATCTTGTTCAGCTATTTCACTGTTTGGCACAAGCCTAGCAAAATGCTCAATATCTTTTCTATCTTTGAATGCGTTAAGAATGGTCTCAATATTTTTCTGTGTTAGTTTGTTGTTATTCGTAACCTTGACAAATTCCTTTGATGCATCGATAAATAAGGTACTATTTTCTGATTTTGACTTCTTCAGCACCATAATGCAGGTAGCAATGCTGGTACCATAAAACAAGTTATCCGGTAACTGAATGATACAGTCGATATAGTTATTGTCAATCAGGTACTGCCTGATTTTCTTTTCGGCACCACCGCGATACATTACACCAGGGAAACATACAATAGCCGCTGTTCCGTTTGTCGCAAGCCATGAGAGACTATGCATGATAAAAGCAAGGTCTGCCTTGGATTTAGGAGCCAATACTCCCGCTGGAGAAAAACGGGGATCGTTAATCAAAATAGGATCATTATCGCCCTTCCATTTAATAGAGTAAGGTGGATTTGATACAATGGCTTCAAAAGGCTCATCATCCCAATGTTGCGGATCTGTTAGTGTGTCCCCAAGGGCAATATCAAATTTGTCATAATCAATATCGTGCAGGAACATATTAATTCTGCACAGGTTGTAGGTTGTAATGTTGATTTCTTGACCGAAGAAACCTTGACGTACATTTTCTTTTCCTAAGATTTTTGCAAACTTTAGCAGTAGAGAGCCAGAACCACAAGCGGGGTCATATACCTTGTTGACTTCAGTTTTTCCTACTAATGTTAAGTGGGTAAGGAGTTCAGAAACCTCTTGTGGCGTATAGTATTCACCACCACTTTTTCCGGCATTGGATGCATACATACCCATTAAAAATTCATAGGCATCACCGAATGCATCTATGGTATTGTCTTTGTAATCTCCCAGCTTCATTTCTCCAACAGAATTCATTAGCTTAACCAGCTTTTCATTACGCTTTACTACAGTGTTACCTAGCTTATTGCTGTTAACATCAATATCGTCAAACAGGCCTTTGAAATTATCTTCACTCTCTGTTCCTTGCGCAGATGCTTCTATATTACTGAAAATCTGTTCCAGTGTTTCATTTAAGTTTTCATCGTCCTTTGCACGAGCTCGGACATTTTCAAAAAGCTCGCTGGGTAAGATAAAGAAGCCTTTTGTCTTAACTAAATCCTCTCGTGCCTGTTCTGCTTCTTCGTCGGATAGCTTGGCATAATCAAATTCCGTATTGCCAGCTTCCCATTCTCCGGCGTTAATATAGGCAGTAATATTTTCAGATATGTAGCGGTAAAACAGCATACCTAGAACATATTGCTTAAAGTCCCATCCATCTACACTGCCTCTTAAATCATTTGCCATATTCCATATCGTGCGGTGTAATTCCGCCCGTTCCTGTTCTTTTCTGTTATTTTCCATAACTCTACTCCCTTTCTTCAACCATATTCGGCACTAATTCCATGATATCTTTAAAATCAACGCCAAGCGCCGTACAAACCTTTACAAGAACGTCCATACTGACATATTCGTTTTTAGAAAGCTTTGAAATTGAAGATGGACTTATTCCCGCAGCAGCTTGTAAATCTTTCTTCTTCATATCGCGGTCTATCAACAATTTCCAAAGCTTTTTATAGCTAACGGTCATCTTGGTCACCTCTTTATATCTTTTTTCCATTATAGCACATTTTCTTCAAACATAACATGATAATTCTGCGTTTGTGAAGTAATTTTACAATGTTAATAAAGATAATGATAGTTGTGTATGCCTTTATTTTGATTATTATTTAAATAAATACTTTTAGACAAAAAAGTCTGTAAGTCTATTTGTAAAACCAAAGTCAAAGTTATAACATTCAGCCTTCTTAAATTTAATACCACTTTCGCTCAAATTTGAGCAAAAACACAATCATTACAGCCGTCTGTACCTTAGAAAATAGACAGGCTGTTTTTTTATTTTAAGGGGTTCGAATCAATAGAATTCTTCGCTTATGGATGAGGAAGAAAAATATTTTTAGAAAATCCTCAACTAATGTGTTCTACCAAGGCTATAAGATGAGAGGAAAAATAATCCACCAATGAAAGCATAGTTTTTCTCTCACTGCTCCTTGACAACTGAATACCCCGAAATGCAAGAGGTACTTCAAGCAGAATATGCCATGACGATAATTCCGAGCGTATTCCTTGAAAGATAACGAGGTTGTGTCAAACAAGGCAAACCCTCTGGAACAGTAGCGTTTCGGGTCATTAATAAAAGACAAGGAGGTGAAGTAACTGAAAACACAATACATGAACTTGCCACAGAAGCTTAAAGATAAGCCACAGTTTTGCTGTTGGAAATATGAAGAGCGAAGTGGCATAAAAACCAAAGTTCCCTATAACCCGATAACAGGAAAAAGGGCAAAAGCAGATAAACAGGGTACTTTTAAAGATTTTAGTTCGGCGGTAGCTGCTGTAAGTGATTATGACGGTATCGGATTTTTGGTGGGTAATGACATATGTGTTATCGACTTAGATGATTGCTTTGATAGTGGTGGTAAGCTTAAGCCTGTTGCCCAAATTGTTGTAGAGGCTTTTAGTGGTTGTTATATGGAACACAGTCCATCTGAAAAAGGGCTTCATATTTTCTTTAAGGCCACAGGCTTTAACTTTGACAAAACAAAATACTATATCAACAACAGAAAGCTGGGAGTTGAGGTCTATGTGGCTGGGGCAACAAACCGATTTGTTACCGTAACAGGCAATGTATATGCAGATGGTGATATACCTGAGAAATCGAATGAGCTACAGATGATACTAGACAAGTATATGTTGCGTCCTACCCCTGTGAAGCAAATTCAGGATGCAGAAAGTCAATCCTATTTGTCTGACAAGTCTGTTATTGAGAAGGCTTTAAAATCGGCAAACAGAGAAAGGTTCAAAGCATTATGGCAAGGAGATACATCAGGCTATGCTTCTGCCAGTGAAGCTGATTTGGCACTTTGCGGTATGCTGGCATTTTGGTGTGGCAGAGATATTGGACAGATGGACAGGCTTTTCCGAAAAAGCGGCCTAATGCGAGATAAATGGAATAGACCACAGTCCGGCAGTACTTATGGAATGATAACCATAGAAAAAGCTATCGCAAATGCTACTGAAATATACAAACCAGGTGGTAAGCGTTCATCAGCTACAGAGGATTTTGGTGAATGTTTTCTTACTGGCTTTAAGCCTGAGAGTAATGATCGCTACCCTTGGACGGATATTGGGGCAAGCAGGCTGTTTGCTGATTATTATAAATCTTTTGCCCGCTATGTTCCTGAAAGGAAAATGTGGTTTTGCTATGAGAATGGCATTTGGATTCCTGATGTCGGTAATCTAAAAGTGATGGAAATGTGTAAATCATTGGCTAACCAACTGCTAACCTATGCTTTGACTATTCAGGATGAACATCAAAGAAAGGCATACATTGACTATTGCCGAAAGTGGCAGTCAAGAAGATACAGGGAAACGGTGCTTAAGGATGCACAGAGCGTATATCCCATATCAATGGCTGAATTTGACCAAGACCCGCTTATGCTCAATTGTGCCAATGGAACATTGTTTTTAATGCCTATGGATTTTCGTCCCCACAACAGCGAGGACAGGCTTACAAAGATATCTGGTGTTAAATATGACCCAGAAGCAAAAAGTGAGCGATGGGATAGATTTATTCATGAGATTATGAGCGGAGATGAGGAAAAGGCAAAATTCCTCCAAAAAGCCTTTGGCTACAGTATCAGCGGAGACACTCGGTATGAATGCCTGTTTGTTCTCTATGGTGCTACAACTCGAAACGGTAAAGGTACGCTATGTGAGAGCATTCTTAAGGTATTAGGCAGTTATGGCTGTACCGCAAGGCCAGAGACTATCAGTCTGAAAAAGAACAATAACAGTTCAAGTCCAAGTGAAGATATTGCCCGGCTTGCAGGAGTACGCTTTGTGAATATCTCCGAACCTAGCAGAGGACTTGTCCTAAATGCTGCACAGGTAAAAAGCATGACAGGTGGTGACACCATCAACGCAAGGTTTCTACATGAGAATTCTTTTGACTTTTCACCAAAGTTTAAGCTGTATATCAACACCAATTATCTGCCCGTTATTACGGATATGACGCTATTTTCCAGTGGTAGAGTGGTAATTATCCCTTTTGAACGACACTTTGATGAAAGCGAGCAGGATAAAAACCTAAAACGTGAATTCGCAAAAGCGAAGAATCAGAGTGCTATCCTCAACTGGCTAATTGAAGGCTATCAGCTGTTAAAGAAGGAAGGCTTTACTTTACCTGATTCTGTTAAGACAGCAACGGAGGCTTATAAACGTGACAGCGACAAAATAGCATTATTTTTCGAGGATGCCTTGGAGGAAAGTCCCAACAGTGAGGTGCGCACATCCGAAGTGTATGCCCGGTATCAGCGTTGGTGCAGTGCCAATGGATGTTATTCGGAGAATGCAAGAAACTTCAAACAAGCATTAACAGCTATCGCCCGTGTAGAACGGAAACGACCACGTTCTGGTGGTGGAATGACCACAATGCTTATCGGATATAAGCTGACAGAAGAAGAATTTCTTCTTATTTAAACACAGTGTAGCAGCTTGTAGCAAGAAAAACAGGTTATATAAAAAATCGCTCTCGTATAGAGAGTTTAGTTTTTACCTGCTACATCTTGCTACAAAGCTTAATACCACTGAAGCCACTGGATACAACTCCGTGTGTTAATACCTACCCCCTAGGGGAGGTCGAATCTCCACACCTTTTCATCTGGACAACGGGCGTGGGGCAACGCGTAAAAAAACGCGGTTTCAAACGGGGTATATACCCCACATTTATTAAAATTTAGGAGGTAAACGATTATGGCAACATCAACAACTTATAATAGAGCGTTTTGGAATGTTATGAAAGGAAAAGAAGAAAACAATCAAAATCTAAGCGAAGGCTTTGATAATGTAGGAGCCTATGTCGCACCAGATGAATTCAGAGAAGGCTTTAACACTGCTTTGGCAAAGGAGAATATATTCCGCAGATTTGCTACTGTTATCAATCTATCTTCTGCAGAAGGTAAAATTCAAGCGGTATCCTCAACGGGGACAGCAGATTGGGTTGAAGACGGAGATCCAATCCCTGAAAGTTCCGATTCATTTACACAGTTTCTGGTGAAATCATACAAGCTGGCATCTCTTGTCAAGCTAAACCGCTCATTCGTCGCTGATATGAACTTTAATCTTGAAAAATATCTGATGGGTGATTTTGCGAAGCGTTTTGGCAAGGCTGAGGAAAATGCATTACTTAATGGAAATGGCACAACTCAGCCAACAGGTATCCTTACAGCAGATGCAGATGTAACTACAGCAGATAGTGCTACCATCTCTTTTGACGAGATTATCTCTCTGTATTTTTCATTAAAAGATGAATACCGAAATAACGCTGTGTTTATCATGCACGATAATACAGCCATGCTTCTTAGAACCCTTAAAGATACAAGCGGTAGTTATCTGTGGAATTCTTCAGATAACACCATCTTCGGAAAGCCTGTACTTACCTCTCCATATATGCCTACAGTATCAGCAGGAGCAAAAAGCATTGTATTCGGAGATCTATCGTATTACTGGCTGATTGAGCGTCAACCAATAACAATAAAAAAATTAAGTGAGTTATATGCATTGCAAGGACAAATTGGCTTTTCTGCTTACGAAAGATTGGATGGCAAGCTAATTCAACCGGATGCTCTAAAAATATTACAAATAAAAGCTTAAATAATGGATTAGGCACTGAGTCATCAATTCGGCTCAGTGCCAGTTCCATCAAAACATCGGACAGGAGGTCACGATATGGAAAATCAAAGTAACAGCCGCACAACCAAATCCGATATCGGAGGTACGGTCTATGTGGTGGAATCACGAGTAAGTGATTCAGCAAAGGAAAGTGCATATTCCAAGCTGAAACGACTGATTACAGTCAACGCAAAAAACCTTTCAAAGTTATCTGATAGTTCATATAAACCCACGGAAATCAACTCGACTTCTTCAAGGTAGTACGGTAATATACATAGTGCTAAACCGCTTGAAGACTGTCGGAAATGGAGGATAAAAATGAATAGACAGTCAACATTTAGCACTATACGTAAATCAACATTAGCATTTGAAGAAGCAAAAATTACTGCTCTGTACTGCAGGCTCTCACGTGATGATGAGCTTGCAGGAGACAGCAACAGCATAGTGAACCAGAAGGCAATTCTAAAAAAATATGCTGAGGACAACGGTTTTCGCAACATCGAATTTTATGTGGATGATGGGGTCAGCGGTACAACTTTTGATAGACCAGACTTTAACCGCATGATTGCAGATGTAGAGTCCGGTAGAATCGGAACGATTATCATCAAGGATATGTCCCGCTTCGGCAGGGATTACCTCAAAGTAGGTTATTATACCGAGATTATGTTTCCTGAAGCAGATGTACGATTTATTGCTATTAACAACGGTATTGATAGTGCAAACCAAGCAGACAGTGACTTTACACCGTTTCTTAACATTATTAATGAATGGTACGCTAAGGATACTAGCAAGAAAATCCGTGCTGTGTTCAAATCCAAAGGACAATCCGGTAAGCCACTCTGCACCAATCCACCTTACGGTTATATTAAAGACCCTGAAGATAAGTTGCACTGGATTATAGATGAGAAAGCCGCCGAAGTGGTCAGAGATATTTTCCGACTGTGCATGGCTGGCTTTGGACCCACGCAGATAGCAAAGCAACTTGAAAAGCGATGCATTGATACACCTACGGTTCATCTTCGCAAAATGGGTATTAACACTCCAGCAAGACCACCTGAAAACCCATATGCTTGGTCGGCTCGTACCGTAGCAGATATTCTGGCTAAAATGGAATATCTAGGTCACACGGTGAATTTCAAGACTTCTAAAAAGTCATATAAGAGCAAAGTCAAGATATTGAACAATCCAGAAGATTGGCTAGTTTTCAAAAATACCCATGAAGCAATTATCGATGAGGGGACTTGGGAAACAGTGCAGAAAATCAGAGATGGCAAGCGAAGACCATCACGATTAGGTGAAATGGGAATGCTTTCTGGCATGATGTTTTGTGCCGACTGTGGAGCAAAGCTGTATCAGGTTAGAGGCAAGGGATGGACACACGATAAGGAATATTTCGTTTGTGCGACTTACCGCAAGAAAAAGGGTATGTGCAGTTCACATCAGATACGTAATGTTGTAGTGGAACAGCTTTTGCTAGAAGATTTAAGACGTGTAACCTCCTTTGCCAAAGACCATGAACAGGAATTCATCCGTATAGTTATGAATAATTCAGAAAAGGAACTTGCCAAAGAACTCCGCCAAAGTCAAAAGGAGTATGAACAAGCACAGACTCGCATTGCTGACATAGACAAAATCATTCGAAAGCTATATGAAGACAATGTGATGGGCAAAATTCCCGAAGAGCGTTTTTACAAGATGTCGGCTGAATATGAAGCCGAGCAGAAGGCACTGGAAGAAAGGATATCCAAATTAAAGCATACCATTGATACAGCAAATGAACAGTCCCTCAATACCGACCGCTTTTTGGCACTGGTTAAAAAGTACACAGAAATTACAGAATTGGATGCAGAAATTATCCGAGAGTTTATTGACAAAATTATAGTATTCAAGGCTGAAAAGATAGATGGCCGCAGAACCCAGCGGATTCAAATTTTCTATAACTGCATTGGCGCTATCGACTTACCAAACTAAACGAAAAAACGGCATAGCCGAATATCAACGACTATGCCGAATTTTTCAGGAATTATAAATCCCTATCTGACAGCTCCTAAGGCTGCCTTTTTATATTGATTAAAAAGCTATTATATAGTATGCTTTTCTTGAAAGAAGGTGTGCAAATGAAAAAAGGGTATATATTGATTATTATTCTAATAGTATTACTCCTTCCTTTGTTGTATTTTAGAAACGAGATAAAGTTCTTAAGTTCTATTGCTACATCTAAATTAACCTCTCCTAAAAACGATAGTGAAGAAACACCGATAAATCCACTCGATAAATACATAGAAGTAGAATCAAATTCAACGCAAAATACCGATGCAAACAATATAGAGCCCAGCGATACACAAAGTAATGGCAGCACAGAGAAAAATAACGCGCAAAATAAAAATCCTCAAACAATCACTACACCAAATAATAAATCTTTTGATGAAATCATAAATATTTATAATCCAAAATTTAAAGCTTTAGAGGATGAATTCAACTCATCCCTTGATAAATTGATTTCAGATGCATTGTCAGATTACAATTCAGGCAATTACACAAAATATCAATTGGCAAGATTTTATTTGGATAAAGGCTACAAAATAGAAAAAGAGTCTGATGCAAAATTCTATTCCCTTTTAAAAGAATTAGAGAAAGATCTAAAGGAAAACTCCATAGATCTCTCTCTAAAAAACGAAATAGCTAAATACTACGAGAGTGTTAAACAAACAAAAAAGAATAATTTAATCAATAAGGGAATGGCTTTAGTAAATGGCAATTAATCTATATTGAATCGAAGAAATAAACCCACTCTCTCCAGCCAAATCCACTCATACTCTTAGGGCAAATTTTCAGAGACGCATCAAAGTGCCTAACCACATTTTTCTTGTCTAAATTGTATTGATAAAGCAATGTTCTTATTAAGAGTATTGCTTTATCTTTGGTCTTATACCAGTCATTTCCTTCGTTTACGCATAGTTCAATGCCGATTGAGTTGCTATTTGTTATCCCAAATCTCCCCTTGCCGTCGCCACAATGATAACTTGAATTTTTATCTTCCACCAACTGAATTACGTGATCTTCGTCAATCACATAATGACTTGATGCATTGATATTTGGCTTGTTAAAGTACTTGAAGTGGTTTATTGCATTTGCGGTTTTATTTGTGTTTCCAGTATCATGTATGACTATATAACTTATCTTTAAGCCATTTCTGGATCCAAAATTATTTTTAATCAACATTTTTTCTATCATAAAATACCTCCATTTTGTTTTTGAGTTTCTTGTGTGCTCTCCTCTTTAGTTCGAGCACAGTCCTATAACTTATATTATGCAATTTACTGATTTCATTAATGTCCAACCCAAGATAGTAAAACTCAATTATTGTCTCCCTTTCCTTTAATGAAAGGCTTTTAAATAGTTCTTGTATTTGATTAGAAAAATCTCTGTTTATCACTTCTTCTTCCAAATTCACTTCGCTTTCCAATAAATCTATCAATTCAGTATCCTCCTCATTTTTCTGATTCAATGACAGCATCTCTTTTTTTGAATTAAGCTTATTCAAATAGAAAAACTTTAGCCTTGTTTTTACAAATCCGCTAAAGTGCACATTTTTTCCTTTGTCAAAATCTCTTATGCATTCTAAAACTATAACTTTGCCGTCTTCTACTAAATCTTCAAATTCAAAATAACTATTATAGTATTTCTTTATTGAAGAAATGATCAATGGGTAAAATCTCTCTACTAATTCATATTTAGCATTATCATCTCCTCTAATTGAATCTTCATATAACCTTTCAATCTCCTCCATCATTTGCTCCATTCAAAGAGCGCTCTTTTTTTATTCCTAGGTGAGATAAGCTTAATATAGATCTGCAAAAAAATAAAAAGTAGAGTTCGAATATAAAGAACTCTACTTTTTTAAAGTCTACTTAATTTTTTCTAAAATGTCGTCAATTTTCATAAAAAGCCTCGCTATGTCAGACTTCATAGCTGGAGAATCCTCATTTTGATAGTAAATAAGTGCCTCCTTTACTTTGTCTTTTTCAACTTCTTTATGTAATTTTTCAACCAATTCTCCGTTCTTAAGTTGTTTTAAACCAGTATTTAAATTACATAAAAGTCTAAACTCGGCCGTATTTTTTAACCGAATATATGTATCTCCTCCAGTTGTATATATTTTCTCCACACAATTCAATTTAAAATACCCCATGGCTCCATCGTCTTTGCCAATAGGTTCTCTCACCTTTAGCTGTATATAAATAAGACTTGTAGATATTGCGACAGGAATAGCCGCTTTGCTGGTCAATATCTGACGATAATAGTTGTTTGATGCTTTTAAGTCGAATTGATAATGCATGCATAAATTTTTTATCACAGTTTTTATGGTTTTTCCTAACAGGACTTCTCTATCTTCATAAACAAGCTTTGTAGCATTTCCTATTTTTTCGTCATAGCAAGGAATTAACGCTAAAAGCTTATCGCTATAAATCCCATCATCATTTCGCATCGTTCCACCTCCTCAACATTCATTCTCACGATAGATTATGAGATGAATATATCAGAACATGTGTTCGATGTCAATAACTATTTATCTCCTCCATAGATCAAAGTGCCTACTGTTTCTCCTTTTAAAATCCTTAGAACAATGCCTTCAGTTTTGCCATTTACTACAACCAAAGGTATTTTAAATCTGTTTACATATTCAGCAGCCTTTAGTTTTGTGCTTACTCCGCCTGTGCCAAAAGAACTTTTTTCACCAATATCTATATCTTTTTTGATGCTCTCCACATCGTTTATCTCATGAATAATTTCTGCATCCTCATAGTCTTTTGGGTTCTTATCGTATATGCCTTCTATATCGCTCATCAAAATAAGTAGATCAGCTCCCCACAGCACGCTTGAATATGCTGCAAGCATGTCGTTATCTCCTATTTTAATCTCATCGACACTCACAGTATCATTTTCGTTGATTATGGGTATTACACCCTCGTCAATCAATGTAAACAGCGTGTTTCTAATATTCAATGTTCGGCTCTTAGATTCAAAATCGTCTTTCGTCAAGAGTATTTGAGCTACATGTAAATTTTTCTCCCAGAATATTTTCCTATATGAATCCATGAGTTCTACTTGCCCGATTGCACACAGTGCTTGCTTATAATGAATATCTTCTTTCCTAGACCATTTGCCGATTGTAGATACCCCTGCAATCCTCGCTCCAGAAGAAACAATTACCACTTTCTTTCCGCTGTCTACAATTTCTTTGATTTCATTTGAGAGTTCTTTAATAAATTCTTTGTCGATCTTTCCCGACTCATCAGTCAGTGTGCTAGATCCTATCTTAATGACTATCTTTTTTGTCGATTGTAAAGCTTCTCTATCCATTTTACACCTACTTTCTTATCTGACCATTGCCCATAACAACATATTTATATGTTACCAATTGCTCAAGTCCTACCGGCCCTCTAGCATGTAATTTTTGTGTGCTTATCCCCATTTCTGATCCAAAACCGAATTCTGTGCCATCAGAGAATCGAGTAGAGGTATTTACATAAACGCAAGAAGAATCGACTCTTTTTTCGAAAATAATTGCGTTCTTTAAGTTATTAGTGATTATTGCCTCAGAATGCTTAGTTCCATATTTATTTATATGATCTATTGCATCATTTAAATCGTCAACCACTTTCAGTGCTAAAATATAATCCAAGTATTCCTCATACCAGTCACTTTCATCCGCTGGATACACATCAATTATTTCTTTAGTTTTCTCGCACCCTCTTAGTTCTACTTTATCGTGAATCTCTTCATATAATAGTGGCAAAAAAATGTCTTTTATATCTTTGTGAATCAGAACAGTTTCACATGCGTTGCAAACCCCTACTCTTTGAAGTTTTGCATTCTTTATTATATCGATTGCCATTTTAAAGTCAGCAGATTCATCAACAAATATGTGGCAATTCCCTTCTCCTGTTTTTAAAGTGGGAACTTTTGAGTTTTCAACTACATAGTTGATTAAATCTTTCCCTCCCCTAGGAATTAAAAGATCTAATTCCCCTGTTAAATTCATCATCTCATCAGCTACTTCTCTTCTTTCGTCCTCTATGAAGAAAACTACATTCTCTGATATATTTGAGCTTCTAAGCCCCTCTTTAATAGCTTTTATGATAGCAATATTGGTATTTAATGAGGATGAGCTCCCCTTTAATAGAATTGAATTTCCAGATTTTATTGCCAGACTAAATGCATCTACCGTAACATTTGGCCTTGATTCATATATTATTCCAATTACTCCTATAGGAACACTCATTCTCGCAATTGTCATTCCATTTGGCCTAGTCCAGACTTTATCCGAATTCCAAATAGGATCGTCAAGTTTAACTATCGAATGAATATTGTCGACTATGCCAGCTAGTCTTTCTTCGTCTAAATAAAGTCTATCAATTAGCCCTTTTTTCATCCCTTTGCTATTTGCATTCAATACATCCAATTCATTCATATTTAAAATTTCCTGCCTTTTATCCCATAACTTATCCGAAACTTTTAATAATGCTTCATTTCTCTCCTCTAAGCTAGTCATTTCAAGATCTCTTTGCGGTTTCTTCAACTCGATTGCCATAGTTTTTATATCTACCATAATCTCCCCACCTAAATGTTTTCGTATATTATAGCAGAATTAGAACATTTTGTGAATAATTATGTGATAATACTGAATTTTTCATATTTTGATAGTATTATTTTTTATTTCTGCATTTATGTATATTAGTTTCATATGTTATAGCATTATCGCAAATTATTAACATTACAGTTTAATGATATTGCGATTTTTTTAAATTATCTCAATATTTTTATTGATAAGAAATTGGCAAAATTATGGGCTATATTATCTCTTGTCAAAATATTAAAATAATGTTAAACTAAAGTTGTCGTAGAGCAATTTAAATAAAGGGGGAAAACTTATGAAGAGCAAAAAACTATTGATTTTACTAAGTTTGCTTTTAGTTGTTTCTGTGTTCGTATCAGCTTGTAGTCCAAAGGAGGAAACTCCAACAACCGAACCAGAAGAACCTACAACAGGCGAAGAGCAAACAGGTGAAAAAATACTTCGTACAAACAACTCAAGTGAACCCGGTTCATTAGACCCAGCACTTGCACAAGGTACCCATGAATCATGGATACTTAACAACTTGTTCGAAGGACTCATGAAACATGATTCAACAGGACAAATTGTACCAGGAATGGCAAAAGAATACACTTTATCAGAAGACGATTTGACTTATACTTTCACTCTTAGAGATGACATTAAATGGTCAAACGGCGATCCTGTAACTGCACAAGATTTCGAATTTGCATGGAAAAGAGCTCTTGATCCTGAATTGGCAGCAGACTATGCATATCAGTTGTACTACATCAAAGGAGCAGAAGCATACAACTCCGGAGAAGGTACAGTAGATGATGTAGCTGTAAAGGCTCTTGACGACAAGACTCTTGAAGTAACTCTTGAGTCACCTACTGCATATTTCCTAGACCTATGTGCATTCTACACATACTACCCAGTAAATAAAGCAGTAGCAGAAGCTAATCCAGATTGGGCAAAAGACCCATCAACTTATGTTTCAAATGGACCATTCACATTAAAAACATGGGAACATAATGCAAAAATCACATTAGCTAAAAACGAAAACTACTACGACAAAGACAGTATAAAATTAGACGGTATTGATTTTGATATAATTGAAGATGAAAATACAGCATGGCAAAAATATGAAGGTGGAGAGTATGACATATTGCTACCTCTTCCACAAGCAGTTGTAGCTCAGCTTAAAGCTGAAAACAACCCAGAACTTCAAATAGGGCCAGAAGTTGGAACTTACTACTACAACTTAAACAACGAGAAAAAACCTTTCAACAACAAGAAAGTAAGACAAGCATTGGTATATGCTCTCGACAGACAAACTATCGTTGATAAGATAGCTCAAGGTGGACAAATTCCAGCAACAGGAGTTGTACCTCCAGGACTATTGGATGAAAATGGAGAAGACTACAGAAAAACTACCGGTGACTTTATAGGTTATGACCTTGAAAAAGCAAAGACATTGCTTGCTGAAGGCCTAGCTGAAGAAGGCATGACTGTTGAAGATTTCAACGCACAAAAATTTGTTCTGCTATATAACACTTCAGAAGCTCACAAGAAGATAGCTCAAGCTGCTCAAGAAATGTGGAGAACAAATCTAGGGCTTGAATTAGGATTGGAAAATGTTGAATTCCAAGTAAAACTAGATAGAGAAAAAGCTGGAGATTATGATATATCAAGAGCTGGATGGATTGGAGATTATAGCGACCCAATGACAATGTTGGATCTATGGTATACAGATGGACCTTTCAACGATGCTAACTACAGCAATCCAGAATATGATAAATTAATCGACATCGCAAAGGGCACAGCTGATCAAAAAGTTAGATTCGACGCTATGAGAAAAGCAGAAGCTATATTGATGGAAGATGTTCCAATTGTTCCTGTATATTTCTACACTCAACCATATGCTGTAAAACCATATGTTACTGGAGTATACAAAATTCCTATCAATTACCCTACAATCACATACGCTGATATAAATAAATAATTTGTCAGAAATATTATATTTTTTAAGAGAAAATCGGGAGTTAATCTCTCTGGTTTTCTCTTATTAAAATATATGAAAGGAGCTAAACCATGAAAAAATACTTGCTCAAAAGATTTGTTATGTCAATCATAACATTATGGGCTATCGTAACAATAACATTCTTTCTGATGCATGCTATACCAGGTAATCCTTTTGCAAAAGAGGGGAAAATGCCACCGGTTGTATATGAAAATCTTCAGAAGAAATATGGACTTGATAAACCACTATATCAACAGTATTTAATTTATCTTGGAAATCTAGTTAGAGGAGATTTTGGAGACAGTATGAAATCTCGAGTTGAAACTGTAAATGACATGATTGAAAGAGGCTTCCCTGTTTCAGCTAGATTAGGTGCCCAAGCACTAGTGTTTGCTTTGATATTTGGACCTGCGCTTGGATCTATGGCAGCTCTATATCAAAATAAAATTCCAGACTACATATCGATGATTGTAGCTATTATAGGTATATCTGTGCCGAGTTTTGTAATGGGTACGTTTCTCATACAATTCGTGGCCAGAAATATAGGTTTCCTGCCAATTGGAGGATGGGGAGAATTTAGGCACACCATTCTGCCGTCATTCGCCTTAGGGCTTATGCCTCTAGCTACAATGGCAAGACTTATGCGTTCCAGCATGCTTGAAGTATTAAATCAAGACTACATCAAGACTGCAAAGTCTAAAGGCCTTACAAAATTTGCTGTTATAATGAAGCACGCTGTAAGAAATGCAATACTTCCTGTTGTTTCAATTTTAGGTATCACGATTTCCAATCTATTGGTAGGAAGCTTTGTTATAGAAAAAATATTCGGTATCCCTGGATTAGGAATGTTCTTTGTTAAATCAATCGGAAACAGAGATTATACCCTTATTATGGGAACTACAGTGTTTTATGCACTTATACTTGTCGTAATGTTATTATTAGTAGACATAACATATATGCTCGTTGACCCAAGAATTAGACTTACTGAGGAGGGACATTAATGACTGAACTAACTAAAGAGATGTTTGAAAGAGCTTCAGAAGAGCAACAAAATGCTGAAAAAATCAGGCGTCCTAGCATAAAATACTGGCCTGATGTATGGAGAAGATTAAAGCAAAATAAATTAGCCATGGTAGGTTTGACTTTGATTATATTGATCACAGTAATGGCTATTATAGGACCAATGATAAGTGGCTACACATACTATGAACAAGATTACTCAAATATTAATATGAAGCCAAATTCTCAATTTTGGTTTGGAACAGACGAATTAGGTAGAGATCTTTTTACAAGAACATGGTATGGCGCTAGATATTCTCTTTTAATTGGAGTTCTAGCAGCAGCAATAGACTTTACAGTAGGTATATTGTATGGTGGTATTGCAGGTGTTTCTTCAAGAAGAGTCGACTCAATCATGATGCGTATCGCAGAAGTAATATACAGTATACCATATCTCTTGGTAGTAATTTTGATGTCAGTCGTTTTCTCGAGCCAAGGTTCTGGTACCTCGTTGTTCGTCATAATTCTAGCTATGACAATAACCGACTGGGTACCCATGGCGATCTTAGTAAGAGGACAAGTTCTCCAATTAAGAGAAGCTGAATACTCTCTAGCTTCAGAGTCTTTAGGTGCTGATCAAGGGTGGATCTTGAGAAAACACATAATTCCTAACACTCTTGGACCAATACTCGTAAATGTAACATTAACTATTCCAAGAGCCATATTTGCAGAGGCAACTTTAGGTTTCTTAGGTTTAGGCCTACAAGCTCCTAAATCAAGTCTTGGAACCTTGGCAAATGATGGTTTAGCAGGAATGGCAGTAGGGCTTACCTATCAGATCATATTCCCTGCACTTTTGATATCTTTAATAATGTTCTCTTTCAATGTTTTGGGAGATGGACTTAGAGATGCATTAGATCCAAGGCTAAGGAAATAGGAGGGAAAAAATGGAAAATATACTAGATGTTAAAAACTTACAAGTCTCCTTTAAGACCTTCTTTGGTGAAGTTGAGGCTGTTAGAGATATAAGTTTCACTGTTGGGAAAAAAGAAACAGTAGCAATAGTAGGCGAATCAGGTTGCGGCAAGAGCGTTACCGCAAGTTCAATTATGCAGCTGTTGCCTATGCCCCCAGCATTTTATAAAGGCGGACAAATCCTTTTCAAAGGTGAAGATATAGTAACTAAAACTGAAAAAGAGATGCAAGACATAAGAGGAAGCAAAATTTCAATGGTCTTTCAAGATCCTATGACTTCATTAAACCCAACAATGAAAATCGGAAAGCAAATCGTTGAAGGGCTTATAAAACACCAAAAATTATCAAAAAATGAAGCCCATAAGAAAGCAATTGAAATGTTGAAACTTGTTGCAGTCCCACAGCCCGAAAAAAGAGTTAATCAATATCCTCATGAATTTTCTGGCGGTATGAGACAGAGAGTAATGATCGCTCTAGCAATGGTAGCAAATCCAGAACTTTTAATTGCCGATGAGCCAACCACAGCTCTAGATGTTACTGTACAGGCACAAATTTTGGATTTAATGAAAGAACTACAAGATAAGCTAAACATGTCTATTATATTAATTACACACGACTTAGGTGTTGTTGCAGATATGAGCGACAAAGTAATAGTCATGTATGCTGGTCAAATAGTTGAACAAGGTAGTGTAAATGACATATTTAAAAATCCAATGCATCCTTACACTATAAAATTGTTGGCAAGTGTTCCTAGATTGAATATGAAACGTGATGAAAGCTTACACTATATTGAAGGCACTCCACCAGATTTGTACATTCCACCTAAAGGGTGTGCGTTCTTTGATAGATGTGATTACGCCATGAAAGTATGCAAAGACCATATGCCAAACCCAGAATACCACAATGAAGAGCATTACAGCAGATGTTGGCTAAATCACCCATTAGCTGTTGATGTACGACGTGAAGGGAGTGTTATATAATGGCTGAGCCAATCTTATCCGCAAGAAATATAAAGAAATACTTCAATGTAAGCGGCGGAACACTAAAAGCAGTAGATGGGATAAGTTTCGACATATACAAAGGCGAAACTTTAGGCCTAGTTGGTGAGTCAGGCTGCGGTAAAACTACTGCAGGTAGAACTATAATAAGGCTATATGAGCCAACTGGTGGAGAATTGTATTTTGAAGGTCAAGATATATATAAACTCCCAAGGCATAGTATGAAACCTGTAAGAAGAAATATACAGATGATATTCCAAGACCCATATGCTTCTCTTAATCCTCGTATGACTGTTGAGGAGATAATTGCAGAGCCTCTTGAAGTCCATGGTATTTATAAATCAGATAAACAAAGAAGAGAAAGAGTCTATGAGCTATTGCAATTAGTAGGTTTAAATGAAGAACATGCTTTGAGATTTCCTCATGAATTTTCAGGTGGACAAAGGCAAAGAATTGGAGTTGCTAGATCATTAGCATTAAATCCTAAATTTATTGTATGCGATGAGCCTATTTCAGCGCTAGATGTATCAATTCAAGCTCAAGTAGTAAATCTACTTAAAAATTTACAAAATCAATTAGGGTTAACTTACCTATTTATTGCACACGATTTATCAATGGTAAGGTATATATCAGATAGAGTCGGCGTAATGTATTTAGGTATGATGATGGAACTTGCTAAGTCAGAAGAATTATACGATCACCCAATTCACCCATATACGCAAGCACTATTATCTGCTATTCCTATTCCTGATCCTGAAATTCAAAGATCTAGAAAAAGGATAATACTTGAAGGAGATGTACCTTCACCAATTGATCCAGGTCCAGGCTGCAGATTTGCAGATAGATGCTTCTATGCAATTGATGAATGCAAAAAAACAACTCCTGAATTCAAAGAAGTTAGGCCAGAGCATTTTGTCGCTTGCCATAGATCAGGAGAAATATTAAATGGGACCGCAACAATGACAAAATAGATAAAGCCCCCAATTAATTTATCTAAACTAATAAAGAGACAAGTCAAATAAATGTGGACTTGTCTCTTTGTTCATATATATACTATGTATAATTCTTTTAGTTCTTTCTTTGTCATAAGCACATAATTTCTCCTTACGCAATTATATGCCTTT